>JAQBYL010000107.1 GCA_027622495.1 Pseudomonadota bacterium | reverse complement strand
CACAAGCGTAGGCGTACGGGTTAAGTAACCCTACGTTCGAGGAGCCAGATGTGGATATTAAAACTTACGTTCTGTTAGGCGGTGGGCTGCTGATTGTGGCTGTGATTGCCCATGGGTTCTGGATCGCGTGGCAGGCTCGCCGTGAGCCGCTGCGTCTGGACATTGTTCCAGATCTGATCCCTGGTGATGTAGATGACATGACTCGTCTACGTGGTGAACTACCCAACGGCGGCAGCCGTGTTGTAAACAAGCCGGAGCAGGAGCCCCTGAATCTGGAAACTTCCTATGAGGCGCCTTCCAATCGATCATCGACCCGTAAACCTGCGACAACTGCCAAGCCAGGATCGCTGCGATCGACATCTGCCTACGAACCGAAATACAAGGCACGCTATCGACAGGAATCGGAAGCAGCCGCGGCAGAAGATGCAGTGGCTGCACATCGCGAGCCGATCCTCAGCGATCCGGATGTCAGCCCACAACCCGTCGATCAAGCAGAACCTCGAGAAGTGGAAATCCGATCCGAGATCCCGCGACACACTGGCAGACAGGTGCAACCACCCAGCCGGAATGAAGAGCTGTTTCGAGAACCAGCGCGTGAGCAGCGCCAGCCGTCAGCCAGAGTTGCGGAGGTTAACCTGCCCCGTGAACCTGTTGCCAGGCAGGAGCGTCGGGTAGGCAGGTCCGAACGCCTGGTCAAACGTGGTCCGGAACCGGCTGTCGAGAACAAGCCTTCGCCGGTAGAGGAATTGCTGGTGATTCGATTGCTGGCCCTTCCGGGTCAGCCTTACCAGGGTAATCAGTTGTTTAACGCCCTGCGCGACAAAGGCATGCGCTATGGCGACATGAACATCTTTCACAAGAGCGACCCGATGTCCAAAGTGCTGGAATTCAGTGTTGCCAATGCTGTGGAGCCTGGCAGCTTTGATCTGGCAGACATCGACAATTTCAGCTCGGCGGGCCTGACTTTCTTTATGCAGTTACCCGGACCGGAGTTGCCGAGAAAGTCGTTCGACGACATGTTGCGAATCGCGCGGGAGCTCGCGGCTGAACTGGGTGGAGATCTGAAAGATGATCAGATGAGCATCATAACCATGCAGACAGTTGAGCATTACCGGCAGCGAATTGCCGATTTTGTGCGGCGTAGACTGTCTAAACGAGCATGACCGGTGACCGATCCGGTCAAACGGATAGAAGAGCTAACGCGTGAGCTCAACTACCACCTTCATCGATATCACGTGCTCGACGATCCGGAGATACCGGATGTTGAATACGATGCATTGTTTGATGAACTTGTTGCGCTTGAAGCAGCCAATCCGCAGTTAGCCCATCCAGATTCGCCGACCCGGCGGATCGGTGCTACTCCTCTCGCTGGTTTTGCCTCGGTACGCCACGAGGTGCCGATGCTTTCACTGGACAAAACCACCACCTTTGAAGAGTTGCAAGCCTGGCTCAAACGCTGTCGTGGACGACTTGCAGATACCCAGGTTATCGATCTTACCTGCGAGCCGAAAATCGATGGTGTCGCCGTTGCCCTTGTGTACGAAAAGGGTCTCCTGGTTCGTGCTGCAACCCGCGGCGACGGACGAACGGGCGAGGATATCACCGCCAATGTCCGCACAATCGGTGCGATCCCGCTCAAGCTGACGGCCAGTGACATACCGGCACGCTTTGAGGTGCGAGGTGAAATCTACATGTCCATTGCCGGGTTCGACGCATTCAACGAGCGTGCGGTTGCTGCCGATGAACGGCTCCTGATCAACCCTCGCAATGGTGCGGCTGGCAGCCTGCGCCAACTGGACCCACGCATCACTGCGTCGCGTCCGCTCACCATGTTCTGTTACAGCCTTGGTTGGGTTGAAGGCGACTGGCAACCTCAGACCCACATGGAAGTGAATGAACGGTTAGCGGCCTGGGGGTTCCGGGTAAACGACAGGTTAAAAGCGTTCCCGGACCTGGCTGGATGTCAGGCTTACCTGGAACAGTTGTTGATTGAACGTGACCAGCTTGGTTATGACATTGATGGCGCGGTAATCAAAGTCAATTCGCTTGAGCAGCAGCGCCAGCTGGGAAGCGTTACACGCAGGCCGCGCTGGGCGATTGCCTACAAGTACCCTGCAGAAGAAGCAACCACCCGGGTTCTGGCAGTAGAGTTTCAGGTTGGTCGCACCGGGGCGATCACACCGGTTGCGCGCCTGGAACCGGTCTTTGTCGGTGGGGTGACGGTCAGCAACGCAACCTTGCACAACATGGACGAGATCACCCGTCTGGGTCTGCACATCGGCGATCGGGTGATGATTCGACGGGCTGGAGATGTGATCCCGCAGATCGTTTCGGTGGTTATGAATGACCGGCCGGCAAAAGCACCGGAGGTGGTGCTACCCGAGATCTGCCCGTCGTGCGGTTCAGCCGTAGTTCGGATCGCCGAAGAAGCGGTGGCGCGCTGTTCGGTCGGACCCGGCCTGTGCCCTGCTCAGGCAAAAGAAGCGATACGGCATTTTGCCTCGAGACTCGCCATGGACATCGAAGGTCTGGGCGATAAGTTGATTGAACAGCTTCTGGAAGCCGGTCTCATCCGCACACCGGTGGATCTGTTCTCACTCGACGCAGATCAGATCTCAGGGCTTGAAAGAATGGGCGTCAAATCGGCAGAAAATCTGTTGAACGCGTTGCAGAAAAGTAAAACGACCACCTTCGACCGTTTTATCTATGCACTGGGTATCCGCGAAGTCGGTGAGGCAACGGCTCAGAACGCTGCTGCCTATTTTCCGTCGATCGAGGCGATGATGACCGCATCAATCGAAGATCTGGAAGCTATCGATGACGTTGGACCGATTGTTGCAGCGCATATTGCGAGCTTTTTTGCTGATGCTGACAATATTGCTATGGTTCAGGGTCTGCTGGCTTGCGGGATCAACTGGCCATCGGTCAAGACCCGTGCTGAAGGCGCAAGGCCCCTGCAGGGTCAGACCTGGGTTCTGACCGGGACGTTAGAAGCAATGCCGCGGGATGAGGCCAAACGCAAACTCATGAGTCTTGGTGCAAAGGTCAGCGGATCGGTGTCGGCGAAGACGAGCCAGGTGGTCGCGGGGCCTGGTGCAGGCAGCAAACTCACCAAAGCCGAAAGCCTCGGTGTTGCGGTTATGGATGAGGCTCAATTATTCGAACTGTTTAAGACCCATGGCCTGGATGTTTAGAACCCTCTTCAGCGCGCGGCTCGTGCTCTTGCTCGTACTCGTTGCGGGTTGCAGTGTGTCCCCACCAGATCGGCCGGACGATCTGTGTCAAATATTCGACGAGCGACCGAAGTGGTATCGCCAGGCACTGGATGCACAGGACGAGTGGGGTTTGCCGGTGTCTGTAGGCCTTGCGTTTGTGCATCGGGAGTCGAGCTATCAAGCCAAGGCAAAACCACCCAGAGGCACGTTTTTATGGGTATTTCCCGGCCGCCGACCGTCCAGTGCCTACGGCTATGCTCAGGCGACGGATGCAGCCTGGCAGGATTACCAGAAAGCCACTGGTGCATGGCTGGTTGGCAGGGATGACTTCGGTGACGCGCTGGACTTCATCGGCTGGTACAACGACCGGTCAGCGCGCCATCTGCGCATAGCCAAAACCGACGCCTACCATATGTACCTTGCGTACTACACGGGCCTCAGCGGTTACGCATCCGGCAAGTGGAAGAGCGATGCTAAAATCAAAGGGTATGCCCGCAAAGTCGGCGATCGGACCGCTCAGTATCAGCATCAGCTGGAACGTTGTGAGCATAAATTGAAGCGTTCCTGGTGGCCGTTTTAAGCCCGGTTCCTGCCGGTACTGATGCCGGTTCCTGACGGCTGCCTGCCTGACGCGTTTTCCTCAAGCGATTTCGTACCTGGATCTTTTTCCGACAACTTCCTACAACAGCGATCCACACTCCCTGCTGGCATGATCCTGTGCAAGGCCGTAGGCTCAACCGGGTGAGCCTCGATGCTGCTATCAAAGATGAGATCCAGACCGCCTACCGGAACTGGCTGAACGCGCGCAGTTTTAAATCAAGACGCGGCCAGCGTGAAATGATTGCCCACATTGCGCGAACCCTTGCGGGTGATGTTCCCAGGTTAGCCGCCATAGAGGCGGGTACCGGAACGGGCAAAACCGTCGCCTACTGTCTGGCAGCTATACCGATCGCGCGTGCTCTGGGTAAAAGCGTGGTGATCACCAGTGCAACCGTTGCACTACAGGAGCAGGTGGTTCTGCGTGATCTGCCTGACCTCGTCGAGCATGCTGGTCTCGAGTTTGAATTTGCGCTGGCTAAGGGCCGTGGCCGCTACCTGTGCCTCAAGCGCCTGGACGAGCGTCTGAAGGACAACAATCAGGCGGAGATTCCCCTGTTCGAGGTCGCAAGTTCTGAACACACTGCCACCTATGCGCAGATGCTGTCGGCGTTTGCCACCCGTGAGTGGAACGGTGAGCTCGATACCTGGGAAGGTCCGCTTGCGGATGACGCCTGGCGACCAGTGACCACGGATCACCGCGGTTGCACCAACAATCGATGCAGCTTTTTCCGGCAATGCCCGTTTTTTAAGGCACGCGGTGCCTTGGATAGTGCCGATGTCATCGTCGCCAACCACGATCTGCTTCTGTCGGACCTGAGCCTGGGTGGGGGGGCAGTGTTACCCGAGCCTGAAGAGGTCATCCTGATCATTGATGAGGCCCACCACCTGCCAGACAAAACCCAGCAGCACTTTTCAGTTTCTGTGCGTCTGCAATCCACGCAGCAGTGGGTGGATCACGTCAATACCGTCATCAGCAGTCTGACGCAGCGATTTGGCCAGCCGAAAGAACTCAAAGCCGTTGCACTGAAACTGGCGGAGCTTGGCGGCGATATCCAGGAGTGTTTCGGGCTGCTCACCGGTGCGGCTGCTGATCTTGAATTTGTGCCGCGCGATGAGCGGCTGGATACGCATCGCTTTGTGCTCGGTGAGATCCCCGAGTATCTCGCTGAGCTCGCCCGGGAGGCGTCGAGGCCAATGGATGAGCTGGCAAGTTCTGTAAAAGCGGTGCATGGCCTGCTCAAAAAAGCCGTAGATGGTGAGCTCGACTGGCCGAACCTGTTTGAAGCCGAAGACTGGTTGCCTTCTGTGGGCGCCCTTGAAGCCCGTGCTCTGTCTGCTCATGCGCTATTGGAGGATTTTGCCGGTGCTGGTTCCGGGCAGGCAGGGTCGAATGGACCGCGGCATGCCCGCTGGGTCAACCGGACAGAAACCGATCATGAACTGGTCAGCGCGCCCATTGAGCCCGGTCAGTTGCTGCGTGAAGTGCTGTGGCAGCGCTGCTATGCCGCAATCTGTACATCAGCAACACTTGCCTCCACGCGGGGTTTCGAGCGCTTCTTTGACCGCGCGGGGCTTGGCAGTGACACCCTTGCCATACGAATACCGAGCCCGTTTGATTTCCAGAAGATTGCGGTTCTCGGCGTGCCGGCCATGGAGAGCGACCCACGTGACTTTGATGCTCATTGCGCTGAAGTGGCAATGCTGATGCCTGGGCTCCTGAAAAAAGAAACGAGCGCCCTTGTGTTGTTCAGTTCCTGGCGGCAGATGCGTGCGGTGCGCAATGCACTGCCTGCCGAGCTTGATCGCTCAATGCATATACAGGGTGAAGGCAGCAAGCAGGCGCTCATCAACGCTCATCGTTCGCGTGTTGATCAGGGCGAGCCCAGCTATCTTCTCGGTCTGGCCAGTTTCGCCGAAGGCCTGGACCTGCCGGATGACTATTGTCGCCATGTGGTGATCGTCAAACTGCCGTTCGCGGTGCCGGATGATCCCATCGATCAGGCGATGGCTGAGTGGGCCGAAGCCCAGGGGCGTAATGCGTTCTATGAGATTTCTGTGCCGGATGCAGCGTTAAAACTGGTTCAGGCCTGCGGCCGCCTGATCCGGCACGAAAATGATCACGGTCGAATCACATTGCTCGACAAACGCGTAGTCACGCAGCGCTACGGGCGTGTACTGCTCGATTCACTGCCACCCTACCGGCGTGAAATCAGCGCTGCTTGAACGCTTCAACACTTTCGATCGGATCACCTGCCTCCGGTGCGTCCTCAAACTTACCCATGTTGTACACGATCAACCGTTGTGTGTTGAGCTTGTGCACAAGGGTCTTGATGAAGGCGACCATGTCGGCCTGGGTCAGGTTTCCGACCGCTCCAGCAGTCTGTTCCCGGGTATCAAAGTTCACCGCATTCTGATCGATCTCGTTCCACAGGCGCTGCGTACGACTGTCCAGATTTTTCTCTTTTTCGGTGAGCTGGCTGATGAGCCCCTGGCGCGCGCCTTCAAAGTCTGCAGCCGACATGGCTTCGATCGCAGCGATCTGACCTTGCGCAAAGGTTTTTGTTGCAGCCTCCAGAGCCAGCGGTGAGGCAACCGGTGATTGAATAATGAAGGCGATGCCGCCCTGGTCGCGATAGGTGCGGTGGGTTGCTGCAACCACGTAACCGAGCTGCTGGTTAGTGCGCAGAGAGGTAAAAAAGGCTGATCGGATCAGCTGCACCGCGAGCATACTCTGCGCGCGCGCGTTGATGCTTGCCTCGTTGTCCTGAACATAAAGAATGATACTTGCGTCTGTGTGGTCAATCGGGACTTCAAAGCGGTAATTGCCGTCCATGGTTTCAACCAGCGGCTTAATCTGCGGGATCGCCTTGAGATCCAGATGGGTCTCAAGAGTTGCGATCAGATCGTCAACATCGCTGCGATTGACGTTGCCGTGCATCAGCGCGGTCACCGAAAGACTGCGCAGCCGCTCCTCTTGAAAACGGCGCAGATCGGCGAGGGTCAGATTTGTCAGTGCTTGCGCAAGAACAGGTGGTGAGTAGGCGTTCGACATGACCAGATTCGAAAGTGCAGTGTTGGTCTGGGTGTAGGGCCGTTCGTTGGTAAAATTCTGCCACTCGCGGATCAGTTCAGCGCTGAACCGATCAAACCTGATCTGGTCGGGATCAACAGCCTGGAACGCTTTGAGAACTTCGGTGAGCAGGATGTTCTGCTTGTCGTTGTATCCATTTGTTACAAGGCGCAGACCACTCGGCACGACCACAACCTGATAGCCAAGGCCGGCCAGGAACGCAGGGTAAGTCAGCACATTCAGATCGTCGGTGAGAAATTTCTGAAACAGATTTGCCGCAACAAGCTCTTGCACGGTCTCGATCCCGCGGGGTAGCGACAGGGTAACAAACATGTTTGACCGTGGTGCGCCGAACTCCGTGTCAGTTTTCAGCCAGATCACGTGGGTGGGGTCTTCTTCAACAACCTGCGGTGGTGTGCTGGTATCTGCCAGCAGATCGAGATTCTCCGGCAGGAACAGGTTCTTCTCGGGCAGGCTGAAACTCACCGTTTGAGTCGGCTCAACAACTGGTGCGCGCCGTTCGATTCTGTAGGGCACCTGGAACCACTTCTCGATCGAGTCGGTTTCGACATCGTTGCCGACGATTTCCATGAACAGATTTTGCGGGGTCAGAGCGGCGAGGTACTCATTGATCAGCCCGGATTCGAAGGCTTCCATCAGGTAACCGGCCCGCAATACATCCTGCGGCGGAAACAGGGCCAGATTGGGCCCCAGAGAGTAGACCATGCGCATCGGTGAGGGTGGCTCCTGAAAGCGAAACGCCATCTCGGCAACCGTTGCCTGTTCTGCATAACGCCAGTTTTCCGGCGGATTAGCTTTTAACAGCTCGATGTAGCTGAAAAGTGCATCGGTGACCGCAGCAATATTTTCTGCCCCATGTGGTGTGAGCGAAATGTCGATGTTAATGAGGGAGGTGTCATCGTCGAAGCGACCATCGCCTGCAGAAAGCGACTCGATATAACCCTTCTCCTGAAGGTAACGGTGCAGACTGCCAGCCCCTTCGTGGCCAATCAGATTAGTCAGATAACCGGCAGGCTTGGCGCGAAAGTGGGGTGTGGTGGACGGGACCGGAAAGTTATAGACCACCCTGCGGGTTTCTTTGAGTGTCTGGTAGTGAAGGATCGCCGGCAGGTCACTGGCGGTGAAAAGCGCAGCCGTTTTTTCGGCTGGCCCGACACGGCGGTTTTCGATCACACTGAACATGGGGGTAATCCAGCTTTCCATTTCGTCAAGTGATTCGTTGGTCAACGCAACCAGAATCATCTGATCCGCTGAATAGTTCTTTTCAAAAAAATCCAGCAACGCATCGCGCAGCCCTTCGCCCAGCGACTCAAGCGAGCCGATGTGAAATTTTGATGCCGGATGCTCCGGGTTGATCACGCCACGGGCTGCCGCGTTTCCACGCCAGCCATCGTCTTTGACCTGCAGCTGGTACTCGGAGTGCACGGCGTTTTTCTCCCGCTCGACGTACTGTTCATCGAACAGAGGACTGATAAAAAACTGTGAGAAACGATCGAGCCCGGCTGCGAACTGGTCCGGCTGAATATCAAAAAAGTAGTTGGTGTGGTCAGCAGCGGTGTAGGCGTTTGAGCTGCCACCGTGGCGCGTGATGAAGGTCTGATAGCCATCGACCTCGGGGTACTTTTTGGTGCCGATGAACAGCATGTGTTCCAGAAAGTGAGCCAGACCCAGGTACTCATCGGGATCGTGATATTGGCCGCGCTGAACCACCAGCGATGCGGCTGCCTTATCGGTCTCGGGATCCGAGATCAACAGCACACGCATCTCATTGCGCAACACCAGGTACCGGTAGGCGCGGTGGTCGTTGGGGCTTTTGTAGATTTCTACCGACTGCTTTGAGGTCGCCGGTGAGGTGCTGTCATAGGTTGCAGGTGTGGACGTACAACCGGCTATGACAAACAGGGCGAGCAGGACTGCGGATGACTTCAACATGGTTTTCCTTGCGGCTTGCGTGAGGTCGACCGCCACAGAACAACGCCTGCCGGGATCCACCGATAAAAACGCGCGATTATACAAAGGCTCGAGCGGCTATGCCCGGTTTCTTGCTGCCCGCCTGACCCACAGGCCAAGATAGTAGTCCAGACTCAGGTAGCGACCTCCACCGATGACGATGAGCGCGATGAGCATGGCGAGGTAAATTGCAGCGAATTCGATGCCGCTGTTCAGCTTGACCAGTGGACCACTGCCATTCAGGTAACCGAAATTGCCATGCTCGCGAAGAATGGATCTGGCTCGCGCCAGCCGCTCAGACGCCTCGATGGTGCGTTCATTGAGGTTGTAGCACTTGATGTAGCGCTCGAATACGTTCGATGCCTGATTGGCTTTAGTTTCAGCGATGCACACCGCAGGGGGACTCGACGGTGCGATGGCCGGCCAGCCGTTGTCCAGATGGACCGCCCAGGCTGCAACAAACATGGTGATGGCAAGCGGCACCGCTATCAGACGCGTGCCGAGACCCAACAGGAGCGCGATACCACCGGCGAACTCTGTGATGGAGGCGAGAAACCAGGAAACTTCAGGGGGCAGAACATTAAACGGGAAGGGGAACGAATCGAGCATTGACCCGAACCAGTTTTCACCAGTGATTTTCTCCCAGCCTGCAGCGATCAGAACCGGCCCCAGGATCAGCCGCAGAAGCAGCGATGCAAGTCCGTCGATGTGTCTCGTGTATGCGATCAGCCGATCGTAGAGATTGGCAAGTGTTTGTGTTGTTGTGTTCATGCTTGGCTCCTCGTGTAATGTCTTTAGACGCGATCGACGGAAAAGATTCAGTGAATTTATTAGAAATGGCGCAGCTTCTTGCGCCGCAGGTTCGCCAAACGGAGCTGACCGAGCTCTGTGCAGGCCTGGATCCTTCGATACCCGCGGACTGGCGTCATCTCGCCTGCATCACAGCACTTGCGACCAACGCAAAAGTGATTGCCGTCAGCGGTGGCCAGGGCGCCGGGAAGAGCACCTTTGCGCAAGCGATTCGTCAGGCCCATGAGCTCCTCGGCAGAAACACGGTTGTCTGCTCCATTGATGACTTCTACCTGACGAAAGGCGCGCGCAAGCAACTCGGTGAGAGTGTACACCCGCTGCTTGAAACACGCGGTGTGCCTGGTACGCATGACGTGAAGCTCGCGTCAGATACACTGGATGCACTGCGCCGGGGGGCAAGGGTTTCGTTACCACGTTTTGACAAGGGTCTGGATGACAGGCTGGCTGCGGATCAATGGCCGGTCAATGACAAAGTAGCAGACACCGTTGTTTTTGAAGGCTGGTGTCTGGGTGTCACAGCGGTTGATACCAGAGATCTTGTTCAGCCAGTCAACCTGCTTGAGGAGCGCGAAGATCCCGACGGTGGCTGGCGTCGTTATGTTAACCAGTCGATACAGCAATACCTTGAGTTGTGGGAACGGGTCGACTTCTGGATCTTCCTTGCGGTTCCTGACATGGCCGCGGTTCTGCGCTGGCGTAAACAGCAGGAACGCAGCCTGCCTGCGCAACATCGGATGACTGACCCGATGATCGAACGTTTTGTTGGTCACTACGAGCGTCTGACACGGCGTCTGCTTGAAACCATGCCAGGGCGGTGTGACTGGGCGATCAATCTGGCGGCAGATCACACTATTGCGAACGTAACCAACAATACCTCCAACAACACCCCAAAACGCTGAATCCATTCAGAGTTCATTCAGTCTCTTCCCGCTAGGGTAGCGGCCATGGTCAATACGACCTTTAGTGGAGAAACGCAGGTGAAAGCAGTACCCAGACTGATGATCATGTTTCCGATTGCGATGCTCATCGTCGCTCCTTCCGTCCAGGCAGGCAGTTATTACGCCCATGCCCGTGTTCTGGAAAGTACCCCGGTCTTCGAAACCGTAGAACGGGCTGTGCCGCGGCAAGTCTGCTACGACGAACGCGTCGCCCCGCGCCGATCGCGTGTCGGACACTCGGTGACCGTCCCCATCGTCGGCGCCATTCTCGGCGGCGCCCTCGGTAATGCAGTGGGTCATGGCAAAAGCAACAAGCGGGTTGGTGCTGTGGTCGGCGCAGTTCTCGGCGGGTCGG
>JAQBYL010000106.1 GCA_027622495.1 Pseudomonadota bacterium | reverse complement strand
AGACCTATGCGCTTTTCCGCATGGTCTGCGGCTTTCTGTTTCTGTGGCACGGCAGGCAGAAACTCTTTTCTTTTCCACTGGATGCACGCGAAGGCGCGCCTGCATTCATCACCTACGGTGCTGGTGGAATTAAACTGATTGCCGGTGCGCTCATCATGTTTGGTCTGTTCACCCGTCCGGCTGCATTACACGGTCTGAATTCAGCGCTGCCAATCACAAATGGCGGAGAGCTTGCAGTAATGTATTGCTTCGCGTTTCTGTTCATCAGCGCAAAGGGAGCTGGTATCTGGAGTATCGACGGAAGTAAATAACCGATGATCGAATGGAACAAATACGGTACCGATAAATTTTATGATGAGCTGATTGCTCCGGGTGGCGTCGCGCGACCGGGTGCTGCTGAGCTGGTGAGATATATCGGTTCCATATCCAGCCAGAATCTCAAGTCAAGACAGGCTGCGGCGGATCGAGCCATCATTGAGATGGGGATTACCTTCACGGTTTATTCAGAAGGCGAAAACATTGACCGTGCATGGCCGCTTGACATTATCCCACGGGTTATAGACGCCCGCGAGTGGCAGACCATCGATCGAGGTCTGGTGCAGCGTCTCACAGCATTGAATCTATTTATCAACGACATTTATCACGATCAGAAGATCATCAAAGACGGCGTTGTTCCCGGCAGCATTCTGCTTTCTTCCAAAGACTACCTCCCTCAGTGCATGGGTATTGATCCGCCTTTCGGTGTCTGGGCGCATATCTGCGGGACCGATCTGGTCAGAAATTCCGATGGAACCATGTACGTTCTTGAAGACAACCTGCGGGTGCCATCCGGGGTTTCGTACATGCTTGAAAACCGGGCAGTGACCAAGCGGGTGTTTCCGGAGTTGTTTGGTCAATATCCGGTAAGGCCCGTTGACGGGTATCCACATGCCCTGTTCGATACCCTGGCCGCACTGTCGTCGCGGCCAGGTGACGAACCTGAGATCGCCGTTCTTACACCGGGCATCTACAACTCAGCTTATTTCGAGCATTCCTTTCTGGCTCAGCGCATGGGAACAGAACTGGTTGGCGGAGGCGACCTGGTGGTTGGCGATGACGACTGTGTATACATGAAGAACATCGAAGGCCTGCAAAGGGTAGACGTTATCTACCGGCGGGTGAGCGATGTCTTTCTGGATCCGGCGGTGTTCGACAAAAGTTCTCTGCTTGGCACGCCGGGTCTCTTTCGTGCCTGGGCAAAAGGCAACGTGGCGCTGGCCAATGCTCCTGGAGCAGGAGTCGCTGATGACAAGGTAGTGTACAGCTATGTGCCAGCGATCATCCGCTACTATCTGGACGAGGAGCCAATTCTGCCCAACGTGCCGACCTACCGGTGCAGCGATCCCGAAGATCTCGCCTACGTGCTGGAATTTATTGAAACACTGGTGGTTAAGCCGGCCAACGAATCCGGTGGCTATGGAATGCTGGTCGGGCCGTTTGCGTCAAAATCGGAGCTGGCTGATTTTCGTAACCGGGTCAAAGCCGACCCGCGAAATTATATAGCGCAGCCAACCCTCGGCCTGTCTACCGTGCCAACCATCTGCGGTGCAAACATCGAACCACGGCACGTTGATCTACGCCCCTTCGTTCTGCAGGCAGATAGCAGTTACGTCACCCCGGGTGGTTTGACGCGCGTAGCATTGCGGAAAGGTTCGCTGGTTGTGAATTCAAGTCAGGGCGGTGGCAGTAAAGACACCTGGATCGTTGGGGAGACTTCCTGATGCTCTCGTCAGTAGCCAGTCGACTCTATTGGTTGTCGCGGTATCTGGAACGCACCGAAAATACTGCCCGCATCCTCAATACGTATGCCAACCTTCTGCTGGACCTGCCGAAGGAAGCAGAAATGTCCTGGCTGCAGATGATCCGCACGAGCGGTTATGCGGTAGAGTTCGAGCAGTATCGCCAGTGGCCGCTGGAACGAAGTGCAATCAAATTCATGACCTCTGAACGCGAAAATCCTGGTTCGATTCAGTCGACGATTGACTGCGCTCGCGAAAACATGCGCACCCTGCGCGAGTATCTGCCAAAGGAAGCATTTGAGGCGGTGAACGAACTGCACATCGCGTGCGATAAAAAACTCGCCAGAGCGGTCGGTCGACGTGCCCGATATTCAGTGCTGTCGGAGGTTGTGGAACGCTGTCAGCAGATAAATGGCCTGTTTGCCGGCACCATGAATCACGGCGAGGGGTATCAGTTCATCAGGCTGGGTCGCAGTCTGGAACGGGCTGACATGACCACCCGCATCATCGACGTTGCCAGCGACCTTCCGCACAGCGATGTTTCTGCTCGAGCACCCGAATACGAGATTACGCTGTGGGTCAATGTGTTGCGCAGCCTGAGCGCTTATCAATCATATCGACAGAGTGTACGCAGTCGGATTACCCCGGTCAGGGTGCTGCATTTCGTGCTGAACAATATTGAGTTTCCCCGGTCGGTTGCCCACTGTCTGAACGAAATCCGCACAAGCGCGCAACTACTGCCGAAGAATGAGGCCGTGTTGGAGGTGCTGAAGACGACGGAAAGGCAGCTCGGTTCATTGAGTGTGCGAGCGCTTGCGCGTGAGCATCTGCAAAGAGATATGGACAAGATGCAGAACGAGCTTGGCCAGATCCACAACGCAGTTGGCAAGACCTGGTTCGCAGAACTTCAGTAGTTAGTTACCGATCCGTGCCAGGTAGGTTGCAACCCGCAGCTTGGCGTTTTCGCGGATATCCTTGTGAAAAACCGGGTAATCCAGAAGATGGTAATCTTTGTGAGCAAGGCCACCGTCAAGAGCCCAGCCTAACGGGTTGACGCACACGTCACCGACCTGATCCGCAAAGGTCTGGTCAATGACTGCCTCGCTGTAGGTATGTGCAATAATGTGCAATAAAATGCTCAAACGCGCGCTTCACATCCTGGTAGGCAAACGCCAGCACAGCTTCGCGGACGTCCGCACTCTGAAAATATGCATAGATACTGGCCTGCCGGTAGCGCGGGGCATAAACATTGCAGCAGCTGTTATATATAGGCACTCGCCTGGTTGGCCATCATCCAGTGTGTGTTCTCTTCCGAACTGGTATTGGCATCCATCGAAAACGTCCAGGCGCTGCCTTTGGGGCGGCGGCCGCCTCTTCGGGGTTAAAGGGCAGGTCAGGTGCGCCAAAGAGATAAGCCCAGCCCAGAGTCAGCAGTGCACCAAATGAAACATATCTTGTTTTTGTCTCATTGATGAGACAATATCGCGATCTGTTTCATTTAAGTCGTGGTCCACATGCGCGAGCGCCAACCAAATCTGAACCTGCTGTTCGCGGAACCCGCCCGCGTGGTGGCAGAACTTGCAACCTTGATCGCCTCGGCCCCCATGCTGTCGCTGGCGCCGCGGGGGGATCGCCACCCGGTGCTGGTCATGCCCGGCTTCGGGGCGGGAGACCGTTCCACCCAGGTGCTGCGAGGGTATCTTGGATCGCTCGGCTATCGCACGAACCCGTGGAACCTGGGCCGCAACCTGGGGCCAGCCATGCCGGATCTGTTGCCCGCACTGACTGCACGCCTGGATGAGGTGTTTGCCGCTGGCGGTGAACGGAAAGTGAGTCTGATTGGCTGGAGCCTGGGGGGTGTGTACGCGCGACTGCTCGCTCACCTTGAGCCGCACAAGGTTCGCCAGGTGATCACACTGGGCAGTCCGTTTGCCGGGTTACGGTCAGGGTCGATTGATACCGGCGCTGCCCGTTCGAGATCCCATCTGGGTTCACTGGTTTCACAGGCATTACCTGGCATACCCAGCAGCGCTGTATTCAGCCGGTCAGATGTCATTGTTCCCTGGCACATAGCCACTCAGACCGAATCGGCCATTGCCGAAAATATCGAGGTTTTCGCCAGTCACATTGCCCTGGGTTTCAGCCCGGCGGTTCTGTACGCATGTGCTGATCGACTGGCGCAGGCGGATGGCAGCTGGCGGGCATTCGAAGTCAAAGGCTGGAAACAGTCGGTTTTTGGACCCGCCAATCTGCACATGGAACCTGCAGCGGGTCGAGCAGCAGTGTGACGCGAACGACCTGGCACAACTGCCAGCCCATAGACCTGCATCGGCTGGCGCGGAACTGGTTTATCGATGCAAGGCGGATCGAACTGCAGAAGCTCGCCGTTGAGCTCGGTATTTCCCGTGCCACGGCGTATCGCTGGGCGGGGAGCGCTGAAGCGCTTGTTGGCGAAGTCCTTGCGTCACTTGTGGATGAGAGTTTTCAACAGATCGTTCAACGTACTACGAGCCATGGCAGTGCAAAGGTGCTGGAAGTCCTGGAAACCGGTATGCGCTACGCCCACACCTTCAAACCACTGCAGCAATTTCTGGCGCGGGATCCGCAGACCGCACTAAAACTGGTTGCCTCAAAGCATGGGCCGGTGCAACGGCGCACCATGGCGAATCTTGAGCGGTTGATGCGTGAAGAAGTGGCTGCCGGACACATGAGCCTGCCGGTAGACGCAGGCGTCATGGCGTTTGCGCTCACCCGCATAACCGAATCTTTTCTGTACTCAGACCTCATTACCGATACAAAACTGGATCTTAAAAACGCATCGCGGATTCTGCACCTGATGCTTAAAGATACCTGAGCGAACGGGCAACACTTTTTAATCAGACAAAAACGGATAACCACATGATCAAGATCAACGACACAGCACCGGATTTCGAACTCAAAGATCAGTCTGGCAACACGGTCAGCCTGACCAGCCTTACGGAAAAGGGTGATGTCATCGTCTACTTCTACCCCGCCGACTTTTCTCCTGTATGCACGGCGCAGACCTGCTCTTTTCGCGACAACTTTGCCGGTCTTGAAACCGCCGGTGTGCGGATTGTTGGCATCAGCCCGCAGAGCTTTGCGAGCCATCAGCGTTTTGCTGACACCTTCTCCATACCGTTTCCGCTGTTGAGCGATCCAGACAAACAGGCTGTTCGTGCTTTTGGCGTGGACGGTCCATTTGGGATTGGTGTCCGACGGGCAACTTTTCTGATCGACCGGAATAAAGTGGTTCGCAGCCGGGTGGTGTCGGATCTGTTCCTTTCGTCGCACAGTGACCTTATCCGGGAGACGATCAAAGGCCGTGAGGCCGCGTGACGGCCACCTGGCCTGGGGTCAGGCGACAACTGTCTGATCAGTGTTCGGCTCAGGAGTATTTGATATACTCCGCACAATTGGCCGACAACGCAAAGCCGGCAATATCCACGGAGCGATTATGAAGTTCAGATTCACATCATCACTGCTGACGATAGCAGCACTCTCGGCCTCCTTCGGCAGTCATGCCCAGGATCTGATTATTTTTCCGGCGGGCGGCCAGACTGCTGAACAACAGGAGCAGGACCAGTTCACCTGTTACAACTGGTCAAAGAATGAGACTGGTTTTGATCCCATGGCAACCCCCACTGCATCAGCCCCGCCACCGGCTCAGGAAGCACCCAAAGGAGGTGCGCTCAAGGGTGCTGCGGGAGGCGCAATCGTGGGTGGAATTGTTGACGGCTCAGATGGGGCCAAGACCGGTGCCGCGGCGGGTGCTGCAGTTGGCATCATGCGCAAGAACCGTCAGCAACGGTCTCAGGCCTCAGAGCAGGCCGCATACCAACAGCAGCAGACGGCCCAGTACGACCGGCGCGTGATACCTACAACCGGGCTTATACAGCATGCATGGAAGCAAAGGACTACAGCGTTAAGTAGGGGTTTCTGAGGTCTACGCAAATGCGGGAGTGGCTCGATGACGTTAAACAGGTCATTGGTGTTCGGGCTCCTGCTTTGCATCCCACCGTTTCTGCTGGCCCAGACGCCGACAGTTGAACAGATCGCTAACCTGCCGCCAATCGCGGCAGTGGAATTATCGCCTGACGGTTCCAACGCAGTCATGCTGCGCGCAAAAGGCGAAACTTATCATGTCTATGTGCTGGATCTCGAGCAGAAACGCTCGAAGCCTGGGGTTAGAAAAAGGTCAAAATAAGCCCTCGAACGAGGGCTTAGGCGGCTTCCTGAAGCTAGAAAACGAAAAAAAACAAGCCTTTTCAAGCGCTCTGAGCTGAGTACACTGCTCGGCGGGGATAAAGAAAGGACGCGATGTTTCCGTGTCGATAACCAGTTTGCTTGCAAAAGGCATGCGCATCTATGTGGCTGGCAGTGTAAATGAGCCCACCGCGCTGATTGAGAGCCTTGTTGATGCGCAGCTGCCGCGCGATCTTCATTTTGTGCAGTTTCCGCTTGGCGGTTACAACTGTTGTGACTTTACTGCGCTTAACGATACCGCAGAATTCACGACGGTGTTCATGACACCCCATCTCAAAAACGCTGACCCCGACCGGCTGCACTTTGTACCGATGCAGATGCGTGAGGTTTATAACTACCTGCGATGCAACATCGATGCCGTCCTGCTGCAGGTTGCCCGCAACCGGGCAGGCGAGATGTGTTTTGGTCCCAATGTGGATTTCATTGAGGCGGCCCTGTCAGGGGCGAGTGTGGTGATCGCCGAATTGAATGAAAGTTTCGTCGCATCTGCAGGGTGTCCGCGAATCGATGAGTCGCGTATCGACTTTACTGTCACAACAAACCGGCCGCTGTATGAAATGACGGCACCGGAGATCGATGACTCTGCGCGCAAGATCGGTCAACTTGTTGCGGGACTCATATCGGATGGTGATTGCATACAGACAGGTATCGGGGCCATACCCGCCGCGATTCTGAATGAACTTGCTGACAAGAATGATCTGGGGATGCACGGTGGCCTGCTCGATGACGGCGGCATGCGTCTGATTCAAGCCGGTAACGTCAACGGTCGCAGCAAGGCGATTGACACAGGCAAACACATTACCGGTATGGCGTTGGGTTCGGCAGCCCTCATCGACTGGCTTGCCGACAGACCGGATGTGCTATTCAAAGGAGCCGACTACACCCACGAGATTTCTGTGATTGGCAGGCTCGACAACTTTGTATCGATCAACTCTGCCGTCGAAATAGATCTGCACGGTCAGGTCAATGCGGAAGTTGCCGGTGGCAGGCAGATCTCTGGCACCGGCGGAAGCGTGGACTTCATGCGCAGTGCGCGGGTCTCGAAAGGTGGCCGGTCGATCATTGCCATGAATGCGACCGCCAGAGGTGGAGCGGTTTCGCGAATTGTCGAGAAGGTCGAGACGGTGACCGCGCTTAGAACCGATGTCGACATCGTTGTGACTGAGTTTGGTGTGGCCCATCTGAAAAACCTGTCTCTCAAGGCTCGAGCCCGGGCGCTTGCCGGGATTGCAGCACCTGTTTTCAGAGACGGATTGAAGGTTGGGCGATGAATCATCAATGCGTTGTGAGGGCAGTCACAGATCATCATGCCAATCAGCAGATGTTCATGAGAGTTAAATAGAATGCCCAAAGATCAAGGACGCCAAGGAGTGAAGCATGGATTACATCGGCATTGACCCCGCCGTCGGGTTGGAGTGTTCCAGTTGCAAGACGGTGTCGAGGTTGACCTACAGCGAGCTACTGAACCTGGTCACCCGTCATGAGAGCGTCACCTGTGAAGGTTGCAACCGTGCCATGGCACACGACTGGACAACGGTTTCGATCGTGCAGAACATCATTAAGAAACGCATGAAGCAGGCCAACGAAGCCAAGATTGGCAGGGTTGCTCAGAACTGATTTTACTTGTCGACGGAATTGAGCAGGAAAGCGTACTCCTGCGCTACTTCGCGAAGCGAATCAAAGCGTCCTGATTTTCCACCATGACCGGCGCCCATATTGGTCTTCAACAACAGCACATTGGCGTCGGTTTTTAACGTCCTCAGTTTTGCCACGTATTTTGCCGCTTCCCAGTAGGTCACTCTCGGGTCATTCAAACCTGCGGTCACAAGCATGGGTGGATAAGCGCCAGTTTTGAGCTGGTCGTAGGGGGAATAGGAGCGGATCAGGGCGAATGCCTGGGCATCTTCGATCGGGTTTCCCCATTCGGGCCATTCGATCGGGGTCAATGGCAGACTGGTGTCGAGCATGGTGTTCAACACGTCGACGAACGGTACATGTGCCACAACGCCTCCCCACAGTTCAGGTGCTGCGTTTACAACCGCGCCCATCAACTCACCGCCCGCGCTGCCCCCTGAGATCGATATCGATCCTGCCTGGGTATAGCGCTCTTTAATCAGGTAACGGGCGACATCCACGAAGTCATTGAATGTGTTGGTACGCTTGTTGAGCTTGCCAGCTTCATACCAGTGATAGCCCATCTCGTCACCGCCGCGGATGTGGGCGATCGCATAGCTGAAACCCCGATCCAGAAGCGTCAGGCGGGAGGTTGAAAAAGACGGATCCACCGCCATGCCGTAGGCGCCGTAGCCGTACAGGTGAAGTGGACCCGGTTTACCGGCTGGGTTGTCGCGCCGGGAAACAATGCTGATGGGGATCATCGCCCCATCTCTTGCCGGTGCCAGCAGACGCTGGGTGTGATACAGGGTTTTGTCGTAACCGCTCGGGATGACCTGAACCTTTCGTTCGATGAGCGCGCGGTTGGTCAGGTCGTAGTCGTACACGGTGTTGGGCGTGACCATCGATGTGTAGTTGAGCCTGAGCATCGGCGCATCGAACATGAGATTGGTGCCCAGGTCGGCAGAATAGGCAGATTCGGGAAAGGTGATCAGGTAAGGGTCTGCGTTTGTGGGCCGAATCTGGATCTGATCCAGACCATCAATACGTGCGGTGACAACCACTTCATTTTTAAAGCTGACGTGACCGGTCAGGTAGTGGCGATCGTCGCCTTCGAGGACCGACTGCCAGCGTGCTTCCTGCGGATCCGTTTGGGGTGCGCGGAACAACGAGAAATTCTTGTGGTTGCGATTGGACCGGATCCAGAACCATCCCGGCTGATGATCGATGTCGATCTCATGGCCGCTGCGTCTGGGGGCAATAAGAACTGGCTGGGCAAGGGGCTGGTCAGCAGCCAGGATCCGTATTTCGCTCGTGACATGATCACCGGAGGCGATGATCAGATAGGCATCGGACTGAGTTCGAGAAAGGCCAACGAAGAAGGCCTCATCTTCTTCTTCGTAAACGAGTTGGTCGGGTTTGCTGGTATCCAGATCATGCCGCCACACCTGGTAGGGTTGCCACTGATCGTTCACGACGGTGTAGAAGAGGTGCCTCGCATCCGCCGACCATTGCGGTGAACCTGAGGTGTTTTCAATGCGGGTGGACCGATCTTCACCGGTGGTCAGGTCGCGGATGCGCAGCATAAAGCGCTCGGATCCATTTGTATCGATGCTGTAGGCGAGAAGACGCCCATCCTCGCTGATGCTCATACCGCCCAGACGGAAGTATTCGTGACCTTCGGCAAGAGCAGGTTCGTCGAGGATCAGGGTCCAGGCCTGTGCTCCGGTCTCAACCGCATCTTCGAGATAAGGTTTGCGCCACCAGGTCCGGTACTGCGCGTCAGGGCTGTAGCGCCATTGGTACATAAAGTTGTTGGCACGCCACGGTACGCTCGAATCATCGAGCACCTGGCGGTTTTTCAACTCGGTAAAAAGGCTTTCAATCAGGGGCGCAAGCGGTTCCATCTGCTGTTCAAAGTAGGCGTTTTCTGCTTTCAGGTAGGCCAGTACATCCGGATCCGAAACCTGCGGGTAGTCTGGATCCTTCAACCAGTGATAGGAGTCTTCGAGGGTAATGCCGTGGTAGGTCGCGGCATGGGGACGGCGTTCGGCAACTGGCGGTGCAGATCGATCAGACACGGTGAATTTCCCGTTCGGCTGGATAGGGGACATCGGTGCGACGTCCGAAGACGGTGATTGCGTATCGCAACCACCGGTGAGAGTGAGCAGGATCACGAGACCCGCGCAGGTTCTGGCCATCAATCGGGCAGGCCGAGCACCCGCTTGGCGATGATGTTGCGTTGAATTTCGTTGGTGCCGCTGTAGATCGAAGCTGCGCGATTCGAAAGCCATGTTCGTGTCCATTCCTTGGCTTCATCGTCAAACATCTCCCCTGACCAGCCGAGGCCCTGGGTCCCTCTCAACTGACACATGAGCTGCGATTTTTCCTGTTGCAGTTCGGTGCCGTACATCTTGAAAATCGAAGTCGCGGGGCCTGGTGTGCTGCCGTCGCGGGCTTCTTCTACGGTTCGACGCTGGGTCAGGCGGAATGCGTTTGCGTTCATGTTGTGACCCACCACCCGTGCACGCAGAGTGCTGTCGGCAATTCTGCCGCCGTCATCACCTGCATATTTCTGTGCCACACTTTCGAGACTTTCGGTTGGATCACCGGTTCTTCCTCCCACCAGCGAGATCAAACCGGAGCGTTCGTGCTGCAGCAGGCGTTTGCCCACGGTCCAGCCTTTGTTGAGTTCACCGACCAGGTCTGACTTCAGCGCCACAGCATTGTCGAAAAACGTTTCGCAGAACGGTGAGTTACCGCTGATCAGTTTGATCGGCTTTACCGTCACACCGGGCTGGTCCATGTTCAGCAGAACAAAACTGATGCCTTCGTGTTTGGGTACATTGGGATTGGTTCGGACCAGGCAGAACATCCAGTCGGCGAACTGAGCACCGGAGGTCCAGATTTTCTGGCCGTTGATGATGAAGTGATCGCCAGCATCTTCTGCACGGGTGCGCAGACTTGCGAGGTCCGATCCGGAACCGGGTTCACTGTAGCCCTGACACCAGCCGAGCTCACCCCGGGCGATACGCAGCAGATGCCTATCTTTCTGATCGTCGGTGCCGTACTCGAGCAGCGTCGGGCCGATCATGCTGGTGCCCATGCCCATCAAAGGTGAGCGCGCCTTGATCCGGCGCATTTCTTCGACCAGCACAACATATTCATCCATAGACAAACCGCCGCCGCCGTATTGCACCGGCCAGTTGGGGACGGTCCAGCCTTTTTCTGCCATCCGATCGAGCCACAGGCGTACGTCCGGATCGGTTAATTCGATCTTGGTGCTGCCGG
>JAQBYL010000105.1 GCA_027622495.1 Pseudomonadota bacterium | reverse complement strand
AAATCGTCGGGAAGGTGGACCGGTTTTTGCAGCGCTTTTGGATCAGCTTATTGGGACGGATTCAAAACCGGTCAACCTCTGACTCATCATGCGCGTATACACCCCAGATCAGATCCAGCAACCGCTCATGAGCACCTCGGCCTTCGAAATTCTCGACAACCAGAGCATCGCTTTAGTGGTGTTGACCACCAGCCTGCAGATTGAATACCTCAATCCGTCTGCCGAGGCGCTTTTGGGCACCAGCCTTAAGCGTTCCCTGGGTGAGCATCTGGACCATCTGCTCATCTCCGATGACCTGTTCGCCACCCTGCACAATACTTTGAGCACCGGTCAGAGCTTCACCAGCCGCGAAACCAAAGTCGAACTGCTCGACGGCCATGAACTTCTGGTGGACCTGACTGCTACCCGGATGCCCGGTGGTAGCAGTGCGCTGGTGGAACTGCACCCCCTCAACCGGCTGTACCGGATCAACCAGGATGACCGGAACGCTAAGACCCAGGCCACCACCGTCGAACTCATCCGCGGTCTGGCGCACGAGATCAAAAACCCCTTAGGTGGCATCCGCGGGGCGGCTCAACTGCTCGAGCGCGAGCTCAAAGCACCCGGGCAGACCGAGTACACCAACGTGATCATCCGCGAAGTAGACCGCCTGACGAGCCTGGTCGATCAGCTGCTCGGTCCCCGCTATCACGCCGACATGAAAGCTGCGAACATCCACCAGGTTCTTGAACACGTGATTCAACTGGTGGAGGCACAGTGGCCTGATCTGATCTGGAAACGTGATTACGATCCGTCTGTACCGGATGTAAAGGGTGACGAAGCAATGCTGATCCAGGCAGTGCTCAACGTCCTCAACAATGCAGCACAGATCCTGCAAGGTCGATCCCACCCCTGCATAACCATTCGATCACGCGCTGTCCGCCAGTTCACCATCGCGGGCTTGCGGCACAAGATCGTCGCGCAGATCGACATGATCGACAACGGTCCCGGCATACCAGCCGAGATACTGGATCAGATATTTTTCCCCATGATCAGCGGCAGACCCGATGGCACGGGCCTGGGTCTTGCGATCACACACAACATCATCCGCCAGCATAAGGGCATTATTGAAGTGAACAGCAAACCCGGTGAAACCTGTTTCTCAGTCTTTCTGCCAATCTGCGAAAGGCAGATCGATGCCGAATAGTGTCTGGGTCATCGACGACGACAGCTCAATACGCTGGGTGTTAGAGCGAGCAATGAGCCAGGCGGGTGTGCGTATATCTGCGTTCGCGAGCGCCGACGAAGCGATGCATCATCTGGGTGATGATCCACCGCTGGCGATCCTGACCGACATACGCATGCCGGGCTTGAGCGGTCTGGATCTGATCGAAAATGTGCACAAGCTGCACCCTGATCTGCCGGTGATCATCATGACTGCTCATTCTGATCTCGACAGTGCTGTTACCTCTTACGAAAAAGGCGCATTCGAATATCTGCCTAAACCATTTGATGTCGACGAAGCAGTGGCAGTTGTAAAACGAGCCATCGCACACACCAAAGAAAATACTGTTACCCGCCCGGTGCCGGAACTCTCCACCCAGGAAATCATCGGTCGCGCGCCGGCCATGCAGGAAGTGTTTAGAGCCATCGGCCGACTCGCAAGCTCCAACGCCACCGTTCTGATCAACGGTCCATCCGGATCAGGCAAAGAACTGGTCGCGAAAGCGCTGCACACCCACAGCTTGCGCAAGAGCAAACCTTTTGTTGCTCTTAACGTCGCGGCAATCCCTAACGAGTTGATCGAATCGGAACTGTTCGGCCATGAAAAAGGCGCCTTCACCGGAGCGCACAATCGACGGGTCGGGCGTTTTGAGCAGGCCAATGGTGGAACTCTCTTTCTCGACGAGATCGGCGACATGCCGGCCAGCGCACAGACCCGTCTGCTGCGCGTGCTGGCAGAAGGTGAGTTTTTTCGTGTGGGTGGGCATTCCTCTGTCGCAGTTGACGTGCGCATCGTCGCCGCGACCCATCAGAATCTCGAAACGCTGGTCACTTCAGGGACTTTTCGTGAAGACCTGTTTCACCGGCTGAACGTGATCCGCGTGCACGTCCCTTCCCTGACAGAGCGCCATACCGACATCCCGCTGCTCGCACGGCATTTTCTCGACCAGTCGGCCAAGGAACTGGGGGGAGAGCCGAAAACTCTGCACCCGGATACCGTTGAGTTTCTATCCCGTCTGCCCTGGCCCGGTAATGTTCGACAGCTGGAAAACACCTGTCGCTGGCTGACCGTGATGGCTTCAGGGCGCGAGATTCTGATCGAAGACCTGCCTCCTGAGCTTCGAAAAAACCCTGAGTCTCTGGCTGCGACGAGCGCTGACGAGGGCTGGGTGGATGGGCTGCAGGCCTGGGCACGGCGGCACCTCACCCAGAAACCTGAAGTTCCTCTTTTAGACGTTGCCACCCCTCAATTTGAACGGGCGATGATCGAGGTCGCGCTTGAACACACAGCAGGTCGAAAGCGCGAGGCGGCGCTGGTTCTGGGCTGGGGTCGAAACACCCTCACGCGTAAGATCAGCGATCTGGGTGGGTTCGACGGGCCTTAGGCTCTCACCCCATGAGCATCAACGTCGTTCTGTATCAGCCGGAAATTCCCCCGAACACCGGGAATATCATCCGGCTGTGCGCCAACACCGGCGCAAATCTCCACCTGGTAAAGCCGCTGGGGTTCGATCTTGACGACGCGCGCTTGCGTCGTGCAGGTCTCGACTATCACGAGTTTGCCCGCGTCCAGGTGCACGAGCGCATTCAACAGGTGATCGACGCACACCCAACGAGCCCCGTTTATGCGCTCACAACCAAAGGATCGCGTGCCTATACCGACGTGCAGTACGGCAGCGACGACATCCTGCTGTTCGGCCCGGAAACACGCGGTTTACCGCAGGACATGCTCGATGGTTTTGATCCCGCGCAGTGCCTGCGTATACCCATGTTGCGCGACTCCCGCAGTCTTAATCTGTCTAACGCGGTTGCCGTTGTGGTCTACGAAGCCGCCCGCCAACTCAACACTCTGGGTTAACCCCGGATCAACAGCAATCAGTCGATTATGGCGACAGCACGCGTCCAGCCAGCAGACGCACCACGGATCTTTACCGGGAAGCAGGCAACCGTAAACCCATGTGCCGGCAGAGCCTCGAGGTTGTGCAGTTTTTCCATCTGCCAGTAGGGAATCTCCCGCCCCGCCTTGTGACCTTCCCAGATCATGGAGGGATCCGGGTTTGCCGCCCAGCGTTTCGCCGTATGGTTAAACGGTGCATCCCACGACCAGCCGTCGGTGCCCACCACCCGAACACCACGTTCGGTCAGATAAAGGGTTGCTTCGCGACCCATGCCGCAACCGGCGTCGACATAGCCTGGCTCGCCAAAGACCGATCCGGCTCGAGTATTCACCAGCACGATGTCGAGCGGTTTGAGCTCATGTTTGATCCGCGCAAGTTCCGCCTCGATCTCTTTTGCACCGATCAGATAGCCGTCTTCAAAGCCGCGAAAGTCGAGCTTCACACCGGGGGCAAAACAGTATTCGAGCGGAGTTTCGTCAATGCTCGGCGCACGTCGAGCGCCATTGTCTGTAGTGGAATGAAAATGCCAGGGCGCATCCATGTGAGTGCCGTTGTGTGTGGAAAGCGTGACGGTCTCCACCGCCCAGCCTTCGCCGTCCGGTAACTGATCGGCTGTGAGACCGGGGAAAAAATGCGCAAGCCCCCCGGCCGTCTGCTGATGATTACGATAGGTGACTTTGGGGCTGCCACCCGGATGATCAGTATGTTCGTTGTTGTCGATGTACACCGACAGATCAATGAAACTGGGCATGGTGCTTACCTCAATCGTCAATGGGTGACGTCGGCACCCGGCGTTTTCTGCTTGCGCATTGCTTCGGTGTACAGAGCGTCAAAATTCATCGGTGCCAGATGCAGGGCCGGAAAACCGCCTTTCACGACCAGCGAGTCAACCGATTCGCGGATGTAGGGGAACAGTGTGTTGGGGCAGATGGTCCCCAGTGCGCGGCGCAGATCTTCGCCTGCAACGCCTTCGATCATGAACAGCCCCGCATACTGCACTTCGGCAATAAAAGCGGTTTTTGTCATCTTTGCGGTGATCGTTGCCGACACCACCACCTCGAAATAGTTTGTTTCGATACGCTCTGAGCGGGTGTTGATGTCAACCTGGATCTCGGGCTTCCAGGTTTCGCGGAAGACCTGCGGTGATGCAGGGGACTCGAACGAGGCATCTTTCAGATACATCCGCTCCAGGCGGATCTGTCCGCTCATGAGCGGACCACGGGCAGGTTCTGGTTTCGCCACTCGGTGATTCCACCGGTCAGGCGGCGGACGTCGGTAAAGCCATTCTTACGCAGCATGGTGCCGGCCGAACCCGAGTGCTGACCCATCTTGCAGGCGATCACGATGGGCTTGTCCTTTTTCTTTTCCAGTTCCTTCATGCGGGTTTCAAGCGCCGCCAGCGGTATGTTGATCGCGTCAACGATATGGCCGGTGGCAAATTCTTTCTTGTCCCGCACATCAACCACCACGGCCCCCGCCCGGTTGACCAGATCAACCAGCTGCTGCGCACTCACCGAATGCCCGCCGCGGGTCATCTCGTTGCGGATGAAGAGCGCTAAAAGGATCGCAAAGGTTCCAATCAGAATCGGGTGGGCACCGACAAACTCGAACACCTGTTCCATAGGCCATCTCGTGTAAAAACGGCGCAATTATACATACATAGGATAGTGTTAGAATGCGCCGCCAGAACCGGCGGGCATCTTCACACTATGCGCAATGTTACAGTCCTGATTGTGTTGGACGGGTTCGGCCATAGCGAGTCGAGCGACCACAACGCCATCGCAGCAGCGGCAACCCCCAACTGGGATGCGCTGCTCGCCAGTTGCCCCAACACCCTCATATCCGGCTCCGGTTCTGATGTGGGCCTGCCCGACGGTCAGATGGGCAACTCAGAAGTCGGTCATATGACGCTGGGGAGTGGCAGGGTGATGTACCAGGATCTCACCCGCGTAAGCAAGGCCATCGCCGACGGGGAATTTGCCCGCAATCGAACTCTGAACTCAGGGTTCGGCAAGCTCAAAAAGTCAGGTGGTGCGCTGCACATCATGGGTCTGATGTCTCCGGGCGGCGTGCACAGCCACGAAGATCACATTCTGGAACTGATCAGAATCGCTGCAGACCGAGGCATCTCAACCGTTTATCTGCACGCGTTTCTGGATGGCCGGGATACACCGCCGCGCAGTGCGCGCGCGACACTCGCAAAGGCCGAAGCGTTGTTCGCAGAACTGGGTGTCGGTCGAGTCGCCTCAATCTGCGGTCGCTACTTCGCCATGGACCGTGACCAACGCTGGGACCGAATAGAGCGGGCCTACAATCTGATCGTGCGCGGCGAAGCGCCCTTCCATGCAGGGTCCGCAACACAAGGGCTCGACGCCGCCTACGAACGCGACGAAAGTGATGAATTCGTTCAACCCACATCCGTTCATCCACAAAACGAAATACCGGTCGCGTTAAAGCCGCAAGACATGGTGGTGTTCATGAACTTCCGCGCCGATCGGGCGAGGCAGCTCACCCGCGCAATGTCCCAACCTGACTTTGCAGGCTTTACACGTCGCTCAGTTGTTCGCGTGGTGGACTTTGTTACGCTCACCCGTTATGCAGACGACATTGATCTGCCTTGCGCTTTTTCACCTCCAGTCGTTACCAACACGCTCGGTGAATATGTGGCAGCTCTGGGCAAAAACCAGTTGAGGATTGCCGAAACCGAAAAGTATGCTCACGTGACGTTCTTTTTTTCGGGCGGACGCGAAGAGCCGTTCGACGGTGAAGACCGCATCCTTGTGCCGAGTCCAGATGTAGCGACCTACGATCTCAAACCAGAAATGAGTGCCGAAGAGCTGACTGACAAACTAGTCAACGCAATCGAGTCACAATCGTATGACCTCATCGTGTGCAACTATGCAAACGGTGACATGGTCGGTCATACAGGAGTATTCGAAGCTGCCGTGCAGGCTGTGCAGACGCTCGACCGATGCCTGGGCCGGGTAAGCGAGGCGCTGAAGCGCATTAACGGCCAGATGCTCATTACCGCCGACCACGGAAACGTGGAACAGATGAGCGACATCGAGACTGGTCAGGCCCATACCGCGCACACCTGCGAACCGGTTCCGCTCCTGTATTACGGACCGCAATCAATCAAGCTGCTTGAGGATGGCGCTCTGGCCGACGTAGCACCGACCCTGCTGCATCTGATGCACCTCGAACCGCCGAGTGAGATGACGGGGCAATCGCTTGTGCGGATCTGGGAGCAGCAGCGCGCCTGAGGGTAAGCTTGATGCACAATATCTTCATCAGATGGCTCATCATACTGTTGTGTGTATTGGGATCCGTCGCCGCATCTAAAACCGCACTTGGCGCAGCAGTCGACAAAGGTGCAACCGAGCAGCAACTAAAAAAACTCACGGAACGGCTGAATGAGCTGAGCGCCTGGATGGGCAATGCTCAAAAACAACGTAACCGCTGGGTGCAGGAAGTCGCCGAGAGCGACCGCGAAGTAGCAGGCTTAAGCCGTGGTGTTGCGCAGGCAACTGACAAGCTCAACGTTATTGCTACCCGCCAGACAGAGCTCGCCAGTAAAAGACGCGAGCTTGAACAACAGCGCGCTGAACAGGCAAGACGGATAACCGAACACCTGGCAGCGGCCTATCGTCTGAATGGCCAGGACTACGTCAAACTGGTCTTGAACCAGGAATCGCCAGAAACCATTGAACGGATGATGTTATATCACCGGTATTTCAGCAACGCCCGGCTTTCTACCCTCGACAGCTACCAGCAAACCCTGGCGAGTATCGAGGCTAACCAGACTGAAGAAGGCAGACAATACACCGCGCAGGCAGAACAGCAGAAGACACTGCAGCTGCAACAGGTCGCCCTGCAGAGCAAACGCAGCAAACGCATGGCACTGCTCGCCGAACTCGAAACTGAAGTCATCAGCGCCGAAGATGAACTCGCCCGCATCAAGGCTAACCAGCAGCGGCTGACCGACCTGCTCGCTGAACTGCAACGGCGCAGCCAGGAACTGGATGGCAGTCAGTTTTCGCAACGCAAAGGCAGGCTCCCCTGGCCGATCAATGCGCCTCTCCTTCACACCTACGGCAATCCACGATCTGAAGGTCGTCTGGTGTGGCATGGCCTGGTGTTCAAAGCCAAAGCCGGCACACCGGTTAATGCCGTGGCACGCGGCAGGGTGGTGTATTCGGACTGGTTGCGCGGTGTTGGGCTTTTGACCGTGATCGACCACGGCAATGGCCACATGACCCTGTACGGCCAGGTCGACGATCTGACCAAAAGTGTTGGTGACTGGGTAGAAACCGGTGAAGTCGTCGCTCACGCCGGAAACAGTGGTGGCAAAACAGACAGTGGTCTGTACTTTGAGGTCCGCGTCGACGGCAAAGCGAAAGATCCGATTACCTGGCTCGCCAGGCGCTGACAGCTGCGTTGCTAGCGGTTTAACGGCGAAGCTTCTACACTCGAACGATGCACCTGCGCCCCCTCATTCTGCTTGGTATCGTGATCAGTATGGTCACCGGCGTCGCTGGTGGTTTGAGTCTTTTCATGTGGCGTCAGAATCACCTTCAGCAGGTCCTGGACGCTAAAACCGTCAGCGAAGTCGCCGCCCACATCAGAAAGAACTACGTGGTTCAAGTGAGCGACGAAGAACTTTTTACCGATGCCCTGCATGGCATGATCGCCGGTCTCGATCCACACAGCCGCTATCTTGATCGTGATGATCTGGACGAACTTCGGGTCGAAACCAGCGGCGAATTCGGTGGTATCGGTGTAGAGATCAACCTGGAAGACGGATTTTTTACAGTGGTTAGTCCTATAGACAACACATCCGCCCAGCGAAACGGTATACAGGCCGGCGATCGAATAATTGAAATCGATCATGCATCTCTCAAAGGCGCGCGCCTGCGTGAGGTCGTCAGGAACCTGCGAGGCGAACCCGGAACCGAAGTTCACGTGCGAATAGCCAGGTCCGGGATCGAGGCCTTCGACGTCTACCTGGAACGATCAAAAATCGAGATTCCCAGTGTTGCGATGCGCTGGCTGGAACCCGGTATTGCCTACGCGCGAATCTCTTCGTTTCAATCCAGTACCGGTGTGGATTTTGTGCAGGCACTAAATGATCTGATCACGCAACAGGCTGTTACCGGGCTGGTTCTGGATCTTCGCAACAACCCTGGCGGCATCCTCGACGAATCGGTTGCAGTGGCGGATGCGCTGCTCGATGAAGGTATGATCGTATCGACAAAAGGCAGGCTGCCCAGCACCGAAACGCAGTACCGTGCCGACAACATAGACCTGCTGAACGGTTCACCGGTAGTGGTACTGATCAACGAAGGATCTGCTTCTGCAGCCGAAGTGGTAGCCGGTGCGCTTAAAGACCATGGCCGTGCAACTCTGCTCGGCACCACCACCTATGGCAAAGGATCTGTTCAGAGAGTCCTGCGCCTTTCGAACGACGCAGCCCTCAAACTGACAACCGCCTACTATTTCACCCCGAATGGCCTGTCGATACATGAAAGCGGTATCCAGGCACACCAACCACTGCCGGTGACCGATGATGAGGGAAGGGTTCTCGCCGAAGCGGTCTTGGTGCTCAGAAACATCGGCGAAGAGAGACTCCGTGCACAGTTGGATCCCTGAAAGGCGCGCAACCTTGGATCGCATGAGGCCTCTTCACAACTTCTTTTTCAAAGCCAGTCTGTTCTGCCTGCTGGCGTGCCCCGCGATCGCCGCCGATCTGGCTGTTGTGATAGACGACATGGGGTACGACCTCGAGCGTAGCAGGCAGGTTCTGAGCCTGAAAGGGGTAATGACCGTTGCTGTGCTGCCGCTGGCACCACATGCAGGCGAGGTCGCACAGCTTGCTGAAGCCGCTGGATGGGAAGTGATCGTGCATCAGCCCATGCAGTCCCGCCCCACCTCACGCGTGCGAATGGAGCCCGGAATGCTGATGCTCGGCATGACCGCCCAGGCATTCGACACAACCCTTTCCGAGGCGTTCGCCCGGGTGCCCCAAGCCCGCGGTTTGAGCAATCACACCGGCAGTCTGCTCACACAGAACAGTGAGTCGATGCAGATGCTGATGAAAGGGATCCATGCCCGCGGCCTGTACTTTCTAGACAGCCGCACAACACACTTAACCGTGGCATCTGATGTGGCGCGTGAGTTCAATGTGCCCACCGTGCAACGCGATGTGTTCCTGGATCATGATCCGACGCCAGAGCAGATCGGGCGCGAATTCGAGCGTGCCCTGACCATCGCCAGAAAAAACGGCCAGGCGGTGGTGATCGCACATCCGCATCCGGCCAGTCTGGCTTATCTGGCAGCACAACTGGAAAACCTGCCTGAAGACATACGCATGGTTCTGGTGAGTTCGCTTGTCAGATCGCAGGCAGGTCAAGAAGATGACCCAGACGAGTCGGCGCAGCCTATGCCTGAAGTGATTGATCGAGCAGTGCTTGCCCGGCAGCAAAATCCAGAGTTCCGGCATATATCGCCTGGCCAGTGATCGCACCGAAGAGGCTCACACCACGCGTCTGGCAGGCTGTTACCAGCGCCTGAACGTCTTTCAGATCACTCACACCGCCCGACGCAATAACCGGTACGCCACAGGCTGCAGCCAGATCCAGCGTTGCCTCAACGTTCACACCAGCGAGCATGCCGTCACGGTCGATATCGGTATACACAATAGCCGCGATCGGCAGGCTTGCCGCCCGCACGGCCAGATCAACAGCGCTTATATCTGATGTGGTATCCCAGCCGTGGGTGGCAACCTGACCAGCTCGCGCATCGAGCCCCAGAATCACTTTGTAAGGATAGGCTTGCGCAACCTCGGTCAGGAATGCCGGGTCCTGGATCGCTTTGGTGCCCACAATGACAGCGGTAATCCCTGCCTCGAAATAAGCTTCGATCGTTGCCCGATCACGGATCCCACCGCCCACCTGAACAGGGATCGGATCAATGGCGCGGGTGATGGCTGCGATCAGATCGCGGTTCCTGGGTTGCCCGGCAAACGCACCGTCCAGGTCTACCAGGTGCATGCGGCGACAACCCTTCTGAACCCAGTGTTCAGCCATCGCCACCGGGTCAGCAGAAAACACGGTCGCATCACTCATGCGCCCCTGTTTCAACCGCACACACTGACCATCCTTCAGGTCGATGGCCGGAATCAGCAGCATCCTACAGCGACCCTTTGGTAGACGGGATCTGGCCGCTCATCCGCTGATCGGGTGATGCTGCCATCCGCAGCGCCCGGCCGAATGCCTTGAAAAGGGTTTCTGCCTGGTGATGGGCGTTATCGCCTTTCAGGTTGTCTACATGCAGCGTGATCGCCGCGTGATTGACAAAACCCTGGAAAAATTCGCGCAGCAGATCAACATCAAAATCGCCGATCCGCGCACGCGTGTAGGCCACGTCATAATTAAGATGCGGCCGGCCCGACAGATCCACCACCACCCGAGACAGTGCTTCATCGAGCGGCACATAGGCATGGCCGTAACGGGTGAGGCCCTCCTTAGTACCAATCGCCTGTTTGAACGCCTGGCCCAGCACGATGCCAACATCTTCTACCGTGTGGTGAGCATCGATTTCCAGATCACCCACTGCGTTGATCTTCAGATCAAACAGGCCGTGCCGGGCAATCTGGGTGAGCATATGTTCAAAGAATGGCAGACCGGTAGACAGATGACTGTCGCCCTTTCCATCAAGGTTCAGGTCAACCTGAATCTGCGTTTCGCTGGTATCGCGTCTGACGCTTGCGCTGCGGGCCGTGCCCATTGCCAGTCCCCGGTTTTAAAATGAGTTAAAGAGAGTCTAAAAAAACCGCGCAAGTATAGGGTGTTCGTCCGCTACAGGCGATCCAGAAGACTGCCATAAGGCAGGAACCGGTTCTCAGTATGGGCTTTGATCCACTGATGCAGCTCACCAGGAAAGGCATCGCGCCGGCGCAAAA
>JAQBYL010000104.1 GCA_027622495.1 Pseudomonadota bacterium | reverse complement strand
GCGGCACAGATTTCCGGCCAGGGCATAGCGAATCTGTTGTTCGGTCGGATCGGGATTGCGATCGAGCAGGGCTTTTGCCGCAATCAGAAAACCCGGTGTGCACACGCCACACTGCAACGCGGCATGCTCAATGAACTTTGACTGCAACGGATGCAGGCGATTGCCATTCGCCATGCCTTCAACCGTCGTCACTTCACGGCCTTCGACTTCTGCTCCCAGCACCAGGCAGGAACACACGAGGCGACCATCCACGGTCACGCTGCAGGCACCACAGTCGCCGGTTCCACAGCCTTCTTTGGCACCGGTTAAGCCCACGCGGTTACGCAGCGCATCCAGCAGTGTTTCGCCCGGATGACAGACGAACTCGACATCGTCCCCATTAACTGTTGTTGATACATGTACTCCGGCCACGATTATTTCCCTCCCGCGCGATCGTAAGCAATTTTGGCTGCACGGCGTGCAAGCACACCGGCAACTTCTGTTCGAAACTCGATGGTTCCCCGTTTGTCATCGATGGGCGCGCAGGCCTTTTCGCATGCTGCCGTAAGCTTTGCGAGAGCAGCATCGTCCAGTTTGGTGCCGATGATTGCTTTGGCCGCTGCCGGGACGATCACCGCGGTGGGGCCAACTGCACCCAGCACGACGCATGCCTTCTTCACAACGCCTTTGGCGCCGAGGGTCATGCTGACACCGGCACTGCAGACGGCAATGTCCATTTCTGTACGGGGTATAAAGCGCAGATAGGCGTCACCGGTTTTTGGTTCCGGCTTGGCTAAGGTGATCGCCTCAACGACTTCGCCTTTCTTTAGCGAGGTCTTCCCGGGCCCGGTCACAACCTTGTCGATCGAAACCGTTCGTTTTCCGTTGGGACCGGCAATCACGACCTTTGCACCAGCCGCGATCATGGCAGGCACACTGTCTGCAGCGGGGGAGGCATTACACAGGTTGCCGACCACCGTGCATCTGCCCTGGATCTGGTCCGAGCCGATCAGGTTGGCCGCTTCCACAACACCGGGCCAGGCTTTCTTCAGGCCACTGTGTTCACCCATCTGTGCTGCACTTACACAGGCACCGATGGTGAAACCGCTTTCGGTTTTTTTAATTTCGCACATCCCTTTGATGCGCTTGATATCGACGATCAGGTCAGGCTCGATCAGATCGCTCTTCATTCGAACCAGCAGATCGGTGCCGCCAGCCAGAACGTACGCAGCGCCCTTTGCTTTGGCCAGCAGGTTCACTGCCTCTTTGGTGGTTGATGGTGCCTCGTATCTCATCGAAAAAACGCCTCCCCTTCAGATATCGTCTTGATTAAAACGCAACGCACAAAGCAGCCGTCTGGCCCCTTTCCCACGTCCGCGTTGTCAATCGTAACCGCTTAGCCGATCAACGCTCAAATTTAGTTGGGGGCAGGCAGCGCTAAACACGAGACGCCACCATGCCTACCTCTCTTCACCCGAGCCTTCACCCGAGCTGAAAGCCCTCGTAATCCTTCGCCGCGATCTGCTCACAGCGCACCCGGTACTTCGCATAGCCACCCACGTAGGGCATGAAGATCCGCGGTTTACCCGGAATATTGGCCCCCAGGTACCAGGAATTGCAGGATGGCGTGGTGTACATGGTGCCTTGCGCAACTTCGTTGACGTGACCTACCCAATCGAGTTCGGAGGCAGGCAAAGGCTCGATGGTCGAAAGACTGTTGGCATCCAGGTAACCCACGCAGTCGGCGATCCAGTTCACGTGCTGTTCGATCGCCACCAGCATGTTGCACAGCACCGATGGACTGCCGGGACCGGTGACAGTAAAGAGATTGGGAAAGCCGTGCATCTGCAGGCCGAGGTAAGCAAGCGGACCGTGCTCCCACTTGGTTTTAAGGGCCAGACCATCCCGCCCGGTGATGTTGGCTTTGAGCAACGCACCGGTCATGGCATCAAATCCTGTGGCGTAAATCAATACGTCCAGATTGTAGTGGGCATCTGTGGTCTGCACGCCGGTGGCAGTCAGGGACTCGATGGGGGCCGCCTTCACATCCACCAGGGTTACGTTGTCGCGGTTAAAGGTGTCGTAGTAGTCGCGATCGAGAACCTGCCGCTTACAGCCGAGCCCGTAGTCCACGGGGCACAGCACTTCTGCCACCTGCGGGTCTTTGACCAGTGAGCGAATGCCGTCACGGAACACTTCGTTCGCTACTTCGTTGGCCGCAACATCGGTGTACACATCGCGAAAGCCGAGCAGAACATTCAGACCCTGCCGCTCCACCAGCTTTGCCCGTTGTTCAGGGGTCAGACGCAGGATGTCGTTTGGTGCACGATCGGCCAGAACCGTGGGGCTGCGCACCGCCACGCTCTTGACCGGTCGAAAACCCGACACCCCACCGGCATTGTTCTGCTGCATCTGGCGGATCTCGGTATAATTTTCGCGGAATTCCTCCTGCACAGCGGCCCGCATACGCTTGCGATTGGCAGGCACGGTATAAACGGGGGAACGCTGGAAGACAGTCAGATGACCCGCAAGCCTGGCAAGCTCCGGGATCGCCTGGACCCCGGATGAGCCGGTACCGATCACGCCAACCCGCTTGTTAGAGAGATCAACGGGTTCTTTTGGCCACAGCCCGGTATGCAGAACAGTGCCGGCGAAATCATCCGCGCCAGGAAATTCCGGCTTGTTGGGAACCGACAGACAGCCCGTCGCCATGACGCAGAAGCGTGCCTCGACCACCTCCCCTGCATCCGTTGTCAGCCGCCAGCGCTTGTCTGCCTGCTGATAGTCAACGGCAACAACCCGGGTGTTGAAGCGGATATCACGGCGCAGATCAAATCGATCCGCAACGTGATTTGCATAGCGAAGGATGTCCGGCTGAGCAGAAAACACCTCAGGCCAGTCCCATTCCTTTTCAAGCTCCGGCGAAAAACCAAACGAGTACTCGAGGCTCGGGACATCGCATCGCGCCCCCGGGTAGCGGTTCCAGTACCAGGTTCCGCCCACATCGGTGCCCGCTTCGAGGGCAACAACATTCAGACCCAGCGCTCTGAAACGGTGAGTGGCATACATGCCGGCAAACCCGGCTCCGACGATTGCGATGTCGACTTTTTTTACCTCAGACACCTCTGGCACCTCCAGCTGCCGCACAGTTCAACCGCCAATTCTAGCGCATTGCGATCTATCTGCGCCTTTGCGGTGTTTAGTCCCGGACAGGCGTTTGTCGTTGCGCGCAACCCGCCGGATCGGGTAGCGTGAAAGACGCGCAAACCGCAACCCGCAAAACCAACCGCACAACACCGCACAACAAGGAAACAGGGTGAACGCGAAATATTCATCCGACATTGCCATCGACTGGTACCGGACGCCGCTGGATCGGGCCGATCTCACACGCCTCATGCAACGCAGCAACCTGCGCGGCTGGCTGCAGACCGGGTTGCATCTGGGTCTGTTTTTTTTCACCGCCTTTGTCTGCTATCAGCTTTACCTGACCATTGATGGATCAAACTGGTGGTGGAGCGTTCCAGCGCTGATCGCGGCACTCTTCGCTCACGGGACCATCGGACCTTTCATGGGTCTGATCGCTATTCACGAACTGCAGCACCGCACGGTGTTCAAATCCCGTGCTTTGAACGAATTTTTTGAGAAGGTCTACGCGTTCATCAGCTGGTCAGACTACCTCTGGTACCAGCAGAGCCATCCGCTCCACCACATGGCAACCTGCCACCGCGCGCATGATGGAGAAGTAGTGCTGCCGGTAAAGTTCAGCCTCAAACGTTTCTCTGTGTGGCTGGGTCTTTTCGCCTGGAACCCGAGCGCCACCTGGCAGCGGTTGAAAACCACCTGGCGACACGCCAACGGTAAACTGCAGGGGGACTGGTATCAGTACGTGCTGCCGGAAAGTAATGCGCGCCTGCGTTTAAAACATCGCAACTGGGCGCGCACGCTCCTGATCGGACATGCGCTGCTTGCCATCGCATTCATCCTGAGCGGGCACTGGTTTGCGATTGTTCTGTTTACTTTCGGAACTCAGTATTGCGGCTGGCTTGGCTTTGTGTGCGGCATCGCTCAGCACTACGGTATGAATCCGGACATCGCCGATTTCCGGTACAGCACCCGTACATTCACCTGCTCATGGCTACCGGCCTTCTACTACTGGAACATGCAATACCATCTGGAACATCACATGTATCCGGCAGTTCCGTTTTTCAACCTGCCGGAGTTACGCAAAACCCTGGAGCATGATCTGCCACCGGCGCCGCATGGCCTGCTCGCCACCTGGCGGGAAATAATGAACATCAAAAACAACATTGCCCGCGATCCGCACTACCGTTTTGTGCCTGCAATACCTGCGGGCAACGGCGGACCCACGTAAGTGGCCGGCTACCCGGGTGCAACCTGATGCTGCAACTTCGACCCAACTGCGAACTGTGTGATAAAGATCTGCCGGCCAATGCGCTCGATGCGCGCATCTGTACGTATGAATGCACCTTCTGTGCAACCTGCGTTGCGGATGTGCTGCACAACGTCTGCCCGAACTGCGGCGGCGGCTTCAGTCCGAGGCCGATACGTCCCTCTAAACCACGACGGGCAGGTGTGAGTCTGCAGGACCAGCCGTCATCGCAGACCAGGGTGACGACGAAGTTTTCGGCTGCAGAAATTGCTGCCTTCTGTGCTGCTGCACGCGATATTGAGCCTCATCTTCGCTGAGCGTTGGTAAACATGTCAGACCTTTTCCCGACACGACCCACCGATCTGACCAGCACATGGCTGAGTGAAGCGCTTGGGTTTGAAGTGTCGGATTTCACCATCAGTTACTTCACCGAAGGGACCAGCGTGATGGGCCAGGTCACCCGTCTCTACCTGACCTCAAAGAACGGTCCGGCATCGCTTATTGCCAAGTTTGCGACACCGGTATCCGCCAATCGTGGTGTCGCCGAAGCTTACGACATGTACGGTCGCGAGATCGGGTTCTACCGTGGCATCAACCGCAACGTCCGGCTTCGCACACCGCAGTGTTGTTTCGCGGGATACAACCCGACCAATCACGACTTTCTGCTGATTCTGGAAGACATGGTGGACTACACCATCGGTGATCAGGTCGCGGGATGCACGATCGAAGAGGCACGCCGGGTGGTGGACATGCTTGCTGCGTTTCACGCCAGTGCCTGGGATGACCAGGCGCCCGACGTGGTATCGCACAACAATCCGTTACAGGTGCAGGGCATGGTTGGCGGTTTCCAGATGGGGTGGCCGGTGGTGCAGAAAGAGTTCAACCATCTGATCCCTCTATCCGCCCGGCATATCGGTGATCTCATGCCGGCAGCAATCCCTGCCCTGCTGCAGCAGATGTGTCAGCCGCCGGTGTGCCTGACCCATGCGGATGTGCGTCTGGACAACATCTTCTTTGGTGCGACCGATGTGTCACTGGTGGACTGGCAGTCGGTGTGTACGTCAGCGCCAGAGCACGATCTCGCCTACTTCATCACGCAAAGCGTGCCGCAGGAGGTACGCCGTTCGGAAGACCTGCTGACGCGCTATCACACAGGATTAACCGGGCACGGTATCGTTTACGATCCTGCAGTGTTGAGCAAACGCTACCGCGTTTGCGCTCTATATCTGCTCTGCTACGCCGTCGTGATCGCCGGCACACTGGATATGGGCAACGAGCGGGGGCGCCAGCTGGCCCGCACTCTGCTGGGGAACAGTCTGAGTGCGCTGGATGAATTGAACGCGTTTGAGTTGCTCTGACCGTTCACCTGGCTCAGGTGTCGCAGAACAGTTTCTCCATACGATGATTCGTTAACGCCACACCGTACCTTTCGACCTGCCGGGTTTCAATCAATCTCCAGCCGTGTTTTTCGAAGAACCTTCTGGCGAGATCACTCGCTTCTGAAAAAAGTCTCTTCAACTTGAGATCGATCGCCGCAGCCTCTATGACCTCATAAAGCCGCTGTGCAACGCCGCGCCCGATACAATCGGATCTGACATAAGCAAGGTCGATGTGGCCGTCCTCGCCGAGGGTCATGAAACCCGCGATCCCCGCGTCATCCTCTGCCACAAAGGTGTGCAGCGCACCTAATCTTGCCGCCCACTCCTGCGCATTCGGCACCTCTGGTGCCCAGGCTTCGCGTTGCTCCCGCGTATAGTGGTCGCCGGTGCCATTTCGAACCGAATCGAAAAACAGCGCAACGATCTGTGCTGTGTCTGCGGTGTTGTAGCTTCTGATTTTCATGCAGCGGCTCAAGCCCCTCAGGCTCATGGCATTTGCTCCTCGTCCAGCTTCAGCCTCGCGAGCAGATCATCCCCACCGCGAAGAACCTTCCCCAGACCCCGCACGCCGAAGCCACCGTCGTGATTTAAGATCGCACCGGTCGCCGGGAAATTGTCTTCACGGCAGGCGAAGAACACATACGCGCCAGCATATTCTGCAGGGGTCGGCATTCGGCCGACCGGCACGAAATCCGCGGCACCCGCCTGCATGGCACTGCCCGGAAACTTCCGGTCCTGCATACCCAGGCTTTGCGGCCCGCGCAGGTTAGTGGAGATCGCACCAGGTGCTACACCATTCACCCGCACATGCGGTGCAAGTTCGAATGCAAGCTGGCGGATCAGGCCAACGACCGCGTGTTTGGCCGCTGTGTATAACGGTCCGCCGCCGGCCGGCAGGAAACCGGCGTTTGAAACGGTGTAGATGATTGATCCCTGCGACCTGACCAGATCGGTGACCGCAGCTTTGGCAAGGAGCAGATAGCCGAGCACATTGATCTGGAACAGTTCATCAAAGGTTTCATTGAGTTTGTCTTCAGGCAGATCCACCAGTGAAACTGAATAGTCCCAGATGCCCGCGTTACCGATCACGCTATCGAGGCGGCCAAACGTTTGGGTTGCAAGGCTGACTGCTCGAACGTTGTCGGCATACACACGCACATCACCGGTGACGGTTTTGACAGCACCTGCGTATCTGTTGGTTATTTCTGCACACCCGGCAGCGGAACGATCGAGCACCACCACGCGCGCACCTTCATCAACAAATCGGTCAACAATCGCTGCACCGAGACCCGAGGCCCCGCCGCTGATCAGCACCACCTGTTCATCCAGGCGCTTCAAAACAGGCTGCTCATGTTCTGTGAAAGGATCACTGTCTGCTCCAGATAAATGTGTCTGCGCGCGAGCTTCAATACACCGCCTACACGGCGCAGCAGGTCTTCGCGGCGACCGATCCAGTTGTCTTCTTCGCTGTTCAGACGGGTGCGGTACAACTGAAAGTTCGCATGCAATTGGATTTCATCACCGCTCACCTCCACCACCTGCAGGTTGGTCACCAGTCTGCGCGTCCGCGACGGCGGGTCCTCTGCCCATGCCCGCGCCAGCGACAGACGGTTCACCCGTCTGGTGAGAGTGTTCTTGTCGTCGTCAAAGAACGCCATGCCACCACGCTGGGTAAATTCGTCGGAGACTTCCTTGAGGGTGGTCGTCCGGCGGATTGGCATCCAGTAGTGTATGTCGTCGGTTAACAGGTCAAGCCACGCCTCGTATTGTCGATTGTCGAGCAAGGCGGCTTCGTGAAATGTGAATTCCTGCGCTTCAAAGGTGACCTGCATGCGTTCGGCAAGGGGCAGGTTCGCAAGCGAAGCCATTACACCACCCCGGTTGGGGCCGGTGTGTGATTGGCAATCAGAGAAGGCCAGTCATCGGCAGTCATCCAGTCCTGCCAGGATTGGTAGGTCCAGCGCTGACCGTGCTCATTCACCACCGTTTCGATGCTGTTCTGACCTGAAGGGTCACCGACGACCGTGTCCTGGCCGTGACCCATCTGGTAGTTCAACGGGCGTTTGCGTGTGGCATTGCCCATGGCGCCACGGGTTGAGTGACTCCAGTTCTCACCATCGTCCTGCTCCAGAAAACCCGCCGGACCGAACATGTGATTGGCAATGAAGATCGCCATTCTGCGTTCTTCCTCAGGCATTCCCTCAGGTAACAGGGTGAACCACCAGAGCTCGGTTTCAAACGGGCCGCGCGGTATGCGCAGACACAGCTGACGTGTTAGCGTTACCCACAGATTAGGGAAGATGTTAGGGTGTCCGAGTGATCGTGCCCCTACCGGACCGAGTTCATCGCGGGTGCGCTGATCGAGTCGCCGCGCCGCCTGCAGGTCATACCACTTAGACGGTTCTTCGCCGTTGCCCATGCGCTCAACAAAGTCATTGAGCTGCGCTTGCGAAAGACCGGGCCCACCGATCCCGTGGCCGTAATCGCCCAGCATCACCATCTGACCATCCGGCGCCATGGATTCTTCGGTCAGAAGACCGATGCGCAGCGCGCTGCCATGGCTCACCTTGACGTGGTACCAGTCGTACAGATTGTCTACCGCGAGTTTCCAGTTGCACTTGATCCGGTTCTTCTGGACACCATCAAGCACCTCGATATCACCTGAGGATGCCACCATATCCAGACCGAGCCGCCCTACCCAGCCCAGATAGTCGACCAGCGGTGGCGCCTGTGCGTCGAGTGTGGCAAACACAAACCCACGATAGATCTGCACCTGTGCGGCTTTGCCCAGGCCCCAGGCCTTTTTGTCAAAGTCGCCCCGGTAGAACTGATTTTCGCCGGGCATCCCGATCAGACTTCCGTCCAGATCGTAATTCCAGCCATGGTAGGAACACAGAAAACTGGCTGTCTTGCCCTGCTCTGCGCGACACACCGTGTTGCCGCGATGCGGGCATGAGTTCAACAGCACCTGGATCTGGTGTTTGCGATCGCGCACGGCGATCACCTGGTCTTCGCCGATGTAGTTCATGAAGAAGCGGCCGGGTTCTGGCAGTTGGGACTCGTGGCAGATGAAATTCCACGCGCGCCCGAAGATCCGCTCCAGTTCCTGCTGATAGATTTCCGGATCACTGAAGATCCGCCGATCCAGCGTCGCGCTATCAGGGTCGTACCAGCGCGCCCGCGAACTGCTGATGACTTGTGCCATGCCTTCACACCTTGGCCGGTCGATGAGTGTTGAGCCTACCGCGTCGTTCCCTGCATAGAAAGCAACTCTGAACAGGGCACCAGCGCTCTACCTGAACGGACCAGGCAAACGGTTTTACGGAACGTTTTACGGAACATAGGTACAGTCCCCGACTTCATGGTCGTGAAAGAGCCACTATCCTCCACGGGGCTGACTGATGAGGAAAAATCCGTGACAGACGAAAACGATGCTTTGGGAACCATGGAAAAGGCGCACGGGTGCTGGATCGCCCACCTGCAGCGAAGAATCGACCATCCGCCCGCGCAGGTCTGGGCCATGCTCACCGAACCGGCAAAGTTCGTGGAGTGGCTCGCTCCCGGTGAGATCGAATTGAAGAAAGGCGGCAAGGCCCGCCTCGACTTCGTGGAGAGTCACATCGTGATCGACAGCGAAGTGACTGCGTGTATGCCCGGTAAACGGCTCGAATACTCATGGAGCAGCCCCGGTGAACCCGAGCGCCCGGTCCGCTGGGATCTGAGTGAAGCAGACGGTGGTACATTGCTGAATCTGACCCTGACCACCCCCGAAGAGGAAGATGCCGCTCGATCCTGTGCCGGTTGGGAAGCGCATCTGATGATGCTGCTCGCTGCCATCGAAGGCGTGCCTATCAAGTTTCCGTTCGAGCGTTTTCAATCAACCAGAACCGAGTACGGAAAAATGCTCACCGGCTGACGGTCCATCGGCCATGCTATCTGACGTATATTCTGCTTTCTGTCGATCCGGAAGAGGTAGCAGTAGTGAGTACACAGAGTCAAAAACCATGAGCCCCTTTACCACTTCACCTGAGATCGACAACGCCCTGGTCGCGCCGACCGCCTGGGCTGATGAAGCCGGTATCCATGAGCAACTGCGCTGGTTACGCCACAACGACCCGCTTCGATTTGTTCAACCGACGGGATACGAGCCTTTCTGGTCTGTCACAAAATACAACAATATCAAAGAGATAGAAGGCAATAAGAAAGTTTTTGTTAACGATCCCAGGCCAACGCTCGGGCCTCAGGGGATGGCTGAGATGGTGCAGCAGGTCACCGGTCGCAAACATCTGATTCGATCGCTGGTGCAGATGGACGATCCGGATCACAGCCGCTACCGGCGCCTGACCCAGGGTTGGTTCATGGGGACCAACCTGCGCAAACTGCAGGCAAGGATCGACGATCTGGCGGCGAGCTACGTCGACCGGCTGGCGGATCTGGGGGGTGAGTGCGACTTCGTCCGGGACGTGGCCATCTGGTATCCGCTGCGCGTCATCATGTCGATCCTCGGTGTTCCGGAACAAGACGAAGCACTGATGCTGAAGCTCACCCAGGAACTCTTCGGCAGTGCTGACCCAGACAACCGTCGATCGTTTGAACCACAGGATTTTTTTAAGGTTGTTGAAGACTTTGAACAATACTTCTTAAGATTGACGCAAGATCGAATCAACAACCCGACCGATGATGTGGCAACCCTGATTGCCAACGCACAGCTCGATGGCAAGCCTTTACCTGAGCTCGAAGCGGCCGGCTACTACATCATCATCGCCACCGCCGGGCACGACACCACCAGCGCATCCACCGCTGGCGGGTTGCTCGCGCTGATCCACAATCCCGAGCAGATGGCGCTGTTGCGTGCTGACCCAGAACACCTGCTCCCCACCGCAATTGATGAAATGATCCGCTGGGTAACACCGGTGCGGCACTTCATGCGCACCGCGACGCAAGACTATGTGTTGAATGGCAAAACCATCCGCAAGGGCGAGTCAGCGATTCTGTGGTACCCGTCCGCCAATCGCGATGAGGACATCTTCAGCAACCCATTCGAGTTCTCGGTGCAACGTCGCGACGCAAAGCAACTCGCCTTCGGTTTTGGCGCACACGTTTGCCTGGGTCAACATCTGGCACGTATGGAAATAACAGCTCTGTACAAACAGCTGTTGAAGCGGGTGCACAGCATTGAACTCGCGGGTGAACCGCGCTACGTGGAATCGACCTTTGTCGGCGGTCTCAAGTCGCTGCCGATACGCTACCGGATGAAATAGGCCGGGTGTTCAGTTCCAGGTGATCAAAGCCGCGAAAAAACGGATTGCGGGCCCAGGCAGGCTGCACCGCGAGATCAATTTCGGGATAACGCTCTAGCCTGGATTATTCATGAAC
>JAQBYL010000001.1 GCA_027622495.1 Pseudomonadota bacterium | reverse complement strand
GTGGATTGCGAACACCCTCAACTGGGGCGTTGGCCTGCTTTCGGAGTGGGCAAATTCCAACGAAAGTGATCCAAACCGTGAGGCCCCACCGGCCGGCGGCGACGGCAATAACGCTGCTGGTGCAGGCGGTGTTGGCGGATACAACTTTTTCTTTATTGATCCCGGTACTTCATTGGGGCAAATCGACGGCAAGGTGCCAACGTCAGTCATTTACAATCCGCCAAACGGCCGCTACCCACCCACACAGCCTGGTCTGGATGCGAGGATGGGGACTGTTTATCAGAGCTTTGCCCACGAAAACACGGGAGCAGCCACCTGGTTAGACGAAGCTGGTCCAGGGCCCTTTGACGGTCCCGAGAGTCTGGCGCCATCCGAACGATGCCTCATCTCATTTGGCGCTACTGTTCCCACCATCTCGAGCCTGTACAACAACTACAAGCGCATCGTGCAGACCGAGACCCACGTGATGATTCTGCAGGAGATGGTCCATGACGCGCGGATCATTCGTCTCGACGCCCAACACACCCCTGATGAAAATCGCAAGTGGCTGGGTGATTCGGTCGGTCACTGGGAAGGCGATGTGTTAGTGGTGAAAACCCGCGGTTTCAGAGAAATCAGTGGCCTGCCCGGCGCTGACGAGAACCTGCAGGTGACCGAACGGTTCAGCATGATGGAAGATGGCAGCCTCTACTACGACTTCACCGTAAATGACGAGACTGTGTGGACCAAGCCGTGGAGCGGCCGCTACACATGGCAGGCCAAACCCGAAATGCAGGTGTATGAATATGCCTGTCACGAGGGAAATTACGCGATGGGTAATATCCTGCGCGGTGCCCGCCTGCTCGAAAGCGAATACCGCAGTGCGCCGATCGTGGTTGAAGACGCGGGTAACTAGGGCCGAAATACAAAGCGCAGGCACCCGATGCGCGACGGGTGAGCATCTCGCGCTCGATGACGGCAGCGTCATCGACGAGACGGCCGCCATTTAGAGGGCTTGGCCAGTGAGAAGCTGCGGCAGTAGTATCTAAACCACAATGAACAAAATATTCCTTTCCTACGCTTCTGAAGACCTCGAGCGCGTTAGACCCCTTGTCTCCGTCCTGGAAGAACAGCATTGGCAAGTCTGGTGGGATCGCGACCTGGTTGCCGGACCCAGTTTCCATGACAAGATAGAAGAAGCATTGGATTCCGCAGGGTGTGTCGTCGTTGTCTGGTCCACCCATTCAGTTGGATCTCAATGGGTGAAAACCGAAGCGAACGAGGGGTTGGAGAGAGGTATCCTGATTCCTTTGCTGATCGATGATGTAAAACCACCGCTCGCATTCCGCATGGCGCAAACGGCGCGGATGCTTGAATGGCCTCGAGCAGAGGGCGAGTTAGAAGCTGTCAAAGACGGTATCAGACTGATCCTGGGGCAGCCGGAGGCAGGTGATTCGGGGTCCGAACGACCTTCGTCGAAGCTAAACCACTCCGTTGCGGTTCTACCTTTCAGATCCTTGAGTGGAAGTGAAGAAACCCACTTTTTCGCCGCGGGTCTTTCGGAAGACGTCCTCGAGGGCCTGTCTCAGAACGATCATGCCCGTGTTATCTCTCTGTCTGCATCGGCTGTTTTTGGTTCTCGAGACCAGAATCCTGCGCTGGTCGGCAAACAGCTTGGTGTCTCTTACATCGTGGAAGGCAGCGTACGCCAGGTTGGTCAGGATCTCCGTATCACCGCACAACTCACCCGGACCGACAATGGTACTCAAATCTGGTCGAAGTCATACGAACAAGGCATTGGAGATGGGTTCGATACACAGACAGGGGTCGCGCTCAACATCGCTTACATTGCAGACAGCAAAATCGAAATTGATCTTCTGAGACAACGCAGCTCGCTCCATCAGCTGGGTGGCACAGAAAATCCGCAAGCAATTGCGCACTTTGTCAGCGCACGGGATGAATACAGAAAGCTGCTCCTGGGTGAAGGTGGAGACTGGCAAACATATGTGCGGTTTCTCACGAATGCAGTGGAAACAGATAGCAGCTTCCGCGCAGCGCATGAACTTCTGGCGAACGCATATCTGCAGCGCCATTTCAGAGGGCGAATGTCGCTCAAAGAAGCACGCCCGGCGGCACATGCAGCTCTCGAAAAAGCTCTTGCAGCACAATCGCATGGTCACGGCGTAGAAAATGCCATCAGCGGGGGCGCGGTCCTTACGAACCAGATTCGACTATCTCTGGATCTGGACTATGCCGCCTCATCGTCGGGTATTAATGAACATCTGAAGTACAGGCCGAATACAGGCTGGTTAGACTTACACCTCGCTTGTATTGCGGTGCGTGAAGGCAGGCCGGGTGAAGCGATCAGGCGTCTGGCAGGCGCGACAAAAATCAAAGTGCCAGAGACCCCCCTGTTTCTTGCCTTCGTTGCGTGGATCAGATGTGTTTGTCGGGACTACGAAGGCGCTCTGGAAGCCAGCGGACGAGGTTTAAAGTTAGCCGTTGGAGACCGAGATCGAGTGCTTATACTGAGGACGCACGCTTTCAGTCTGCACATGCTTGGGCAGAGCGACCTCGCCAAACCATTCATCTACGAGGCTTGGCAACACGAGAAGTTCTCAAATCCAGAGAGCTACATTTCCCTGTTTGCCTTCATACAGGAATTTGACAAAGCCCGGGGCATCCTGACGGATCCGCGGTTTGATCTGGTTGACCATTATCAGATCGCAATGGGTCACCTCGCCCTCGGGAACATGGATGGTACATTCCGATCGATCCACGATGGCATTGAAGACCACAACACCCGACTCCTCGAAAGTCTGCTTGTTGCCGAATGGTGGCAACCTGTTCGAGATGATCCTCGTTATGCCCAGATGTTAGAACTACTCGAAAGCAAGGTGGTGCACACAGAGCAGTATCTTCTGGATCATTGAAAATCGCGGGCGATGCAGGGAGCCCGACAGTCAGCTATTCCATTCGTCGAACCGCATGACCTCTGCAATGGGTTTGCGGGTGACTGGACCGAAGTTGCCTATCGGATAACCCACCGGGATCACGCACAACGCTGCGAAGGTTTCAGGTAACTTCAGGATTGCGCGCACCGCATCCTGATCCCGCAGCGCAAGCGTAGTGGGAGCTGCACCCAGGCCCAGCGAGCGCGCTTTCAGCAACAGGTTCTGAATTCCCGGCCATACTGAGCCCGCGCTTCTGTACACCCCCAGACCCTCAACTTTTTCCGGGTAATCAAAACACGCCACAATGAGGGTTGGGATCTCATGCATGTGATCCATCTGCCAGACAACTGCATCGAGCATCCGTTTTAACTTAGGCGTACGCGGATTCTGCACATCGGCGGCGATGTAGGGAGCGGCGTGCAGGCGATTCTGATCGGCAAGCTGTTTCTTGATCGCAGGGTCTCTCACCACAACCCACCGGGCTTTTTGTGAGTTCGATCCAGATGGCGCCTGGTTCGCTGCGTCAATCAACTCAAGCAGCAGCTCTTCCGGCACTTCGTCTGTCTTGATCCGGCGCATTGCCCGACAGTTGTACATCACATCGTCGAGAGTCATCGTTAACCTGTCCTGGGTGATACGTTGCGCACCTCATCGCTGAGCTTGACGAGCTGCATCTGATCTATCTGCCAACCAGCGTCAGCAGTGTGAGTAACCACATCCTCGTAGGTGCCGAGAAATGTCCAAAGTTCGTGATCGGCAGATTCGTGCCATGCGTTTAAATAGCTGGTCATCAAAGCCAGGCCTGCCACATTCTGGCCGGGCAGAGAGTGCACATCAACCACCTGAGTACCGATCAGGTGCTGAGTAAATGCATAAGGTTTCAGTGATCTGAGCACGAGCTCGAGCCAGGCTTCTGGCCCGGTTTGAGTTTCAACACCCTGGGCGGCAAGCTGAGCGTTCGGGGTGAAGATCTGGTGGTAAATAGTCCGGCCTGCCTCGATGGAGGCAGGTTCACGGGTAGCGATGAGATCCGTCGCGATCGCATAGCGACGGCGCAATTCGGCAATCTCCTGTTTGGCTATCCACAGGTCCAGTTTGTCAGCAGACACTCTCTCTCCATCGCCTCATATGCGTCTGGCGAATTTACGCCACAGCTTCACGCTATTCCATCAAGCCACTCTGGCCGAGCGCCCACCCGTATTGAGTACCTCGGTCACGCGTTCAACATCGTACACCTTAGCGGTCACGTCGAACTTTTCCGCAAACTCCTTGATCTTGGCTTTTACCGCTGCCTCTCCACCGGTAACACCTTTTGATTCACTGGCGAGTGAGGTCGCGCCAGAGGTGGCCACCGATATCTCGAGAAGATCACGCTGCCATTCCAGGCCACCTTGAACATGAATCTCCACATAGTTCGGTGGATGCTCGGTGTAGTTGTAACGCGTGAGTGTGTATTCCATCAGAGCTTTCAGTTGGTTTTTCGACATGTTCGCCATGATCGTCTCAACCTGGGCAATGGTCGCAATCTTCTTCTTGACGCCAAAGATCTGATCGTCCGTGGGTGTACCGTCGGTGAGACCAAAGCTCGAACTGAAGGTATCAGCATGAATAATGGTGACGCGTTGTGTAACCGCCGGCACGAAAGTCAACACCACCGAGCCATAAGCTGCTGCCGAACCATAGGGGTGGCGGACATAGTTGAGCCCGGCGTATACGGGCCTGTTCAGAGCTGCTTCCTTGACGGGCACACTCCAGTCCGTTTTATAGCCAAACAAAGGCGCTTCTACGTTGTCGCGTTTCTGAGTGTAGGTCCAGCCCTTGCCTGCATCGCGAGTCCACATTGTGTCAACGCTGGTGGTGTTTAAAAAACCCGGCAGCATAAAAAGTTTGGAGCTGATATTGGTGGTAGGCGGTGCCGTCTTAAGCATGTGCTTAGCACGCTCAAAGAGACCCTTAACGGAGGCTTTAAAGCAACGAATTGTAGTAGACCGTTGCGCCCGGGTTGCGCTCCAGATAAGTCTTCACCTTCTTTTTACCAAAGAGTGCCATTCGAATTATTTTCCTTTTTTGTCCTGTTCAGCCAATGCTACGCACCAGATTATTTGTCTGGAGTAGCCGCCCGCACTGAGAATACATCATCAACCAATGGCATGCTGATTTACGGTCAGGTCGGCTGGTCACGACAGATAAGGCGGCCAATACCGATTAAGACAGGCTGACGCCACAGCGGTCGGGTGCTACTGTACTTATCTTAAGATCGAACTTGGCGTGAGAGGTTGGACATGCTGCTATCAGATACCGAAGTCATCTCGCGGGTCCTTTCCCACATCGACAATCAGACCACTGATCTGGGTGACCGGGACTGGCAGGAACCGGTAGAAAACTACAGCTCCATGGCCCGTTTCAATGCAGAACTCAAGCTCATGCGCCATCTGCCCGTGCCGTTCTGTCCAACTGCCGCACTTCCCGAAAATGGGTCATATGTCGCCCGTGTCGCTGCCGGTGTGCCTATCGTAGTGGTGCGCACAATGGATGGGACCATTCGAGCTTTCCGAAACGCCTGCCGTCACCGCGGCATGCAGGTCGTTCAGGGTTCAGGTTGCGCGAAAGTTCTGAAGTGTGGCTACCACGGGTGGGCTTATCGCCTGGATGGACGTTTGGAGCACATACCGCACGACTATGGTTTTCCTGATTTTGACAAGGATACACACGGTCTGGTGCCCGTCACTGCGGAGGTCAAGAACGGTCTGGTATTCGTGACCCAGGAAGAACCACTGACACGCGCGCCTCTGCTCGACACACCTGTGATGATGCCCGCCGACTACCAGATCTTCGATAGTCGCGAAAACACCAGCGATATCAACTGGAAGCTCAACATCGAAGCGACCATGGAGGGCTACCACATCAAGCCCACCCATCCCGAAACGTTTTATCCGTACGGTTATGACAATCTGAACGTGGTCGAAACCAACGGTATCAATTCACGTATTACCTTTCCGTTCAGGCGGATCGAAAAGCTGCGTGAGGTGCCCGAAGCCGAGCGCAAGATCGATCGGATGGTGACCTACGTGTACAACATCTTTCCGTTTGCTTCAGTCGCCGTACTTTCTAACCACACGTCCATCACCATATCAGAACCGATCTCACCAACCATGACGCGATTTGTGAACTATAAGATGGGGCCGGCCAGAGACGATGATGCCGAAGCACTTCAACGGGCGAAAAAAGACGCGAGTTTCGTTGCTGATACCGGGCTGCTGGAAGATAACGCCGTGATCCGGGCGATCCAGGCGGGTCTCGCCAGTGGTGCTAACACGCACTTCACTTATGGTCGATTTGAAAAGGCCATCGTGCATCTGCACAAAAACCTGGCGGAACAACTGCAATCCCTCAATCAGTTTGGCTGAGAGAAGGCTTAACCTTTCGGTCACGGCAGACTGAAGGCGAAGTACTCCGCACCTGATGGCGGGCCGGTACGTCCGCCACCTGCCGCAATCACCACATATTGCTTACCCGCAACGCTGTAGATCGCCGGTGTTGAAAAACCAGCAGCGCTCAATTCAGCCTCCCACAGAATTTCAGCGTTATCGCTGTTGTAGGCGCGGATCTTTCGATCCGGTGTGGCTGCGATAAAGATCAGACCCGATGCCGTGACCACCGGTCCGCCGTAACTGATAGCACCCAGACCGAGATCAGGATGTGCCGGATAATTTCCGAAGGGCACCTGCCATCGACTCTCGCCAGTGGCTAAATCAATTGAATTGAGCGTCCCCCACGGCGGAGTGTTCCCTGGCAGCCCATCATGGTCACGCAGGTAGGAGTAACCGCCGTGAGCGTAGGTGACTTTTGTCGTTGGCGGACCTTCAGGCGGAACAGGGCTCAGGATGTATCGCAGTGCGCCGCGGCGTTCGACTTCATCAAGCTGTGCAAAACCCGGCATGCGACCGCTGCCGTTGTTGACCACCTCAATAACCTTCTCATAACCAATGCGGTCTGCCACACCCGTTAGTTCCGGACCGGTGTCTGTGCCGGTCATATCCTGGCCGTGACAGCTTCCGCAATGCCGCATATAGCTGCCTTGGGGGCTCGAACCAACCGGGACGGTAAACATTTCCAGAACACCCGATACATCCTGGGCGTTCAGGATCAGGCGACGGGTACTGGGATCGAACGCCGAGCCACCCCACTCCGCTCCACCGTCGTACCACGGATGAATGATCAACCCACCGACCTGCGGCGGTGCCCAGGGCCGCAGATCAAAGCCTTCAATCTGCTTGCTTACATGCTCCGCTGCCTCTTCACTGCGGTCGGTGATCTCAAACTGCTGGCGGCTGAACGCGACAGCAGACACGGGTTGAGAAAGTGCCGCAACTTCCCCAGGCATTGTGCTCGGCAGTGTGGTCACCTCCGTGATCGGGTAGATCGACTCACCGGTCACACGGTCGAACACATACAGATGACCTGACTTGGTAGTAAGCGCCACTGCATCGATCAATCGACCATCACGTTCCAGTTGTACGAGCGTTGGAGGTGAAGGGTTATCGCGATCCCACAGATCATGCCGCACGATCTGATAGTGCCAGATCAGCTCACCGGTTCGAGCGTTGATGGCGAGCAGACAATTTGCGAACAGATTGTCACCAAGACGGTCGGCCCCGTAGAAATCCGGTGTAGCAGAACCAGTGGGTGCAAACAGAATGCCGCGCGCTTCGTCCAGCGCCATGCCAGACCACACATTCGCACCACCGGCTTTTTCCAGAGACCCTTCAGCCCAGGTTTGAGAACCCGGCGCGCCAGGCGCTGGGATGGTGTCGAACTGCCAGACCAGCGATCCGTCAACGGCATCAAAGGCACGCACAGACCCGGGATACGCGCTGGCGTCTTCATTGGTGGCAAAGCCGACGATGATCAGATCTTCGAAAACCACCCCGGGCACGGTCACGCCGATGTAAGCACCAGGCACCTTCGGGGTGAGATCCACGCGCCCTTGTTCGCCAAACGTCTCGACAGGCGTGCCATCGTCTGCGTTCAATGCCAGGAGCTGGCTACCGGCCGTGTACAGCAGACGCCGGTCTTCACCCCTGCGCCACCACATCAGGCCGCGCTGCGCCTGCGGCAGATCAGGGTCATATCTCCAGAGCTCCGTGCCACTCGCCGCATCTAACGCAAACGCGACCAGTTTGGGTGAAAGACCGTACAGAACCCCATCCACCACCAGCGGACTGGTATACATGGTCGACCGGCTGCCGCGCAGCTCACCTGAGTCGTACTTCCACGCGAGCTTGAGGGTCGCTACGTTTTCTCGGGTGATCTGGTCGAGTGTGGTGTAGTGCCGGCGGGCGTTGTCGCCGAGGTAGGTTGACCAGTCCGTATTGGTCGGTGGCACTGGTTGACTGCAGCCGACTAATAAAATGCCAGCAAGCATTAAGAACGGGTTTTTCATCACTCTCACATCCAGCTCGCGCAACCAAATCTACACCGATAACTCAACCGATAAACAAATCTATACGCCGGATCATCTCGTCAAACCGGACATTGTGTGTCGCCTTGACGTCACCACTGAAACCAATCACGTCCTGATCGAGCACCAACCCCGCATGAGTCACATTGGCTGCACGCTCAATGTAGTAGGCGTCCATCTCACCCGGCCGGGCACGTTTTTCCAGGTCTTTGATGCTCTTGATGTTGGCGGTATCGTCAACTTCTGAATGCGCAGCAAAAACCCGCACCGGCAATGGTCGCGTCTGGCTGAACGGCTTTTTCAGCGCGTTGAGTTCGTCGATCAGTCTGACCAACTGCAGCGCGCCGTCGTGATCCACGTATTCGTACTTGTAGGGATCATCACCCAACAGCGGTCGTTCATCATTTCTGTTGTCGAGAAATCGCTGGAGAAACCCGACCTTCAGCAGGCTGGTACTCATTCTGCCGAGCAGACCATTGTTCATGAACAGCAGGCCCAGGGCGGCCGAAAAAAGAAACAGGTTGCCGTTGACCTTGGCGTTGGTAATTGCGTTGTAGAAGCTCAGAGCACCTCCGGTTGAGAGCCCACCCACCGAGACGTGCTCCGGGGTGGCTTGATGCGCCTGATCGAGCGCGAACGCTACATTGCGTTTCCATTCTTCTACGGTGACTTCATCCATACCCGCAGGTTCTTTCAGACCGTGGCACTGCAGAAGGGGAAGATAGACGTTGTAGTGATGCCGCTCATGGAAGTGGCTGGCAATGGTCTGCATGAAATAGGGGGAGTCACTCAGACCATGAACCAGAACGATCGAACCCCGCGGATCGGCATGTTCGCGTTTCTGTGGCTGACAGCCGTCGCGCACCGTGGCTGCGGAAAAGTACTCCGGAAAGGCCTGGTAGTACTCGTGCCATTCATGATCGCGCATGCGAAGACGCTCCCTGTTTGTATGTCTGCGTTGTGATCGTGTTGTCTGCTTGTGAAATTAGCGCTTCATCGTCTGAATTGCGAACCAGACGCGCGCGATGTTAGGTTTACTTGAAGCCGCAAGACCGGCTCAAGGAGGCCAAGTGTACCTGATCACCAACCGGGACCTGGACGAGAGCAAAACCGGACTCGCGATTTTTGAAAGCACACCCAGCAAAGAAGGGGTGAACAACCTTCGCGTCGTCAAAATCGGCGGCAAGATGAAAAATCCTACCGTGGATGTTCAACCCGATGTGGTCGACCCGGTGAGGGTCGCGCAACTCAAAAAACTCTACCGCCTGGACATCGATGAGGGCGAGGTTCACTACCGCAGCCTGGAAGTCGCCTGTCTTCTGTTCCGCCAGGCGCGTAAGGAAAAAAAGCATCTGCTGTTCTATGTGCATGGGTACAACAATGATGTTGCAGACATCATTCATACCGCAAACGCGCTCGAAACTCAGTACAAGGATGTGATCGTTGTTCCGTTCAGCTGGCCGGCAAAAGGCGGTGGTGCATTGTCTGGAACGGCCAACTACATCGACGACAAACGCGACGCCCGGGCATCATCCGGCGCGCTTGATCGGGTGTTTCAACACCTGCGCGCCCTGCACCTGATGCTGCTCGAAGCGCAGAACGAAGATCTATGGGCCGAGTGCATCGAGGCGCATGGTGAAAATCTGGTGGCCGCGCGGGCGGATTTTGTTGCAGCACAGGTAGACGTCTGCAAGATCACCATCAACCTTCTGTGCCACTCCATGGGCAACTACGTTCTGAAGTATGCAACCTTTCCGGGTGGCTCAAGCATTCGACGCCTGATTTTCGACAATGTCTGTCTGATAGCCCCGGACACCAACAACCACGAACACGCCGCGTGGGTAAGCCGGATCGAAGCACGCGGTGGCGTCTACATCACCATCAACGAAAACGACCATGCACTCCAATGGGCACGGCGCAAACCGGGTGATGAGCAACGCCCCCGTCTGGGCCACTATCTGAAGGCCCTCAATGCGCCGAACGCCACCTACATCGACGTTTCGCGCGCAACCGGCATCGGTGACCAGCACAGCTATTTTCACGGCGATGTAATCGATCGCAATTCACGGGTGAAGCGGCTGTTTCAGAAATTGTTCACCGGTGATCGACCGGAACGATTCACCAGTCACATGGAGTACCTGGGCGATCTGAACGCTTATCGGCTCAGGTAGGCTGAAGCACAATCCACTCAGGCCCGCCCAAAACCGTTAAGTATTGACCCAGGCACCCAGCGCAAGCAGACGTTCTTCTTTGGTCCAGGTGCGCGTTGTTGCCGGCTTCAAAGGTCTCATAAGCTCGTCGAGAGTGTTCGCTGCCTGACCTAACCGTTCAGCTGCATCTGCCGGGATACTGTCTCAGCGAATAGCACTTTCCGGCCTGCCGGTCCAATAGAAAGGCGTTTGCGTTCGATCACCTGTTAACGATTCGTCGAGTGTAGTTGCGTCAAACAGACGACCATTCAGCATGATGTGAGTAACCCGGTCAGACACGGTGATATCTGCCGTTAAATCACCATCGATCACAACCAGATCAGCAACCTTACCTGGCTCGAGAGAGCCGATGTCCTTGTCCATCCCTAAGTAGGTTGCAGCCGAAATCGTTGCTGTCCGCAACGCCTGCAGCGGCGACATACCGCCTTGCACAAACATCCACATCTCCCAGTGCAGGGCCAGACCTTCACGCTGACCATGACCACCGGAGTTGACCAGCACACCGGCATCGGCGAGACGTTTGCCAATCGCTGCGTTTTCCCGGTGAACATAGTCTTCGTCCGGCGCCATCTCGCGTCGCACCGAGCGCGCCTGCAGGATCTGTGGTGGCACGTACAGAGACAGAAGGGGATGCTTCCAGACGTCTGTGTGCTGGTACCAGTATTTTTCGCCTTCGAGACCGCCGTAACCCACACCCAGGGTGGGCGTATACCCCACGTCCGTCTGGCGCCAGAACTGTACAACATCGTCGTATATCGCAAGCTGCGGCAGGGTGTGTTCAATTCCCGTGTTGCCATCTGCCACCATGTTCATGTCCTGGTGATAGAGGGCTGCTCCTTCGGTCACTACCAGCATCTTCTCCCGGCGGGCGGCTTCAGTGACCTGTTGACGTTGTGACCGGCGGGGATGATTGTAATTTTTGATGCTGATGGCACCCTGCGCTTTCAGGCGCCGGACGTGTGCCAGCGCATCATCGAGCGACTCAACCTCGGCCCAGCTCTGACTTTTTGCCCCGTAGATGATCTCTGCCGTGGAATACGTCCGCGGTGTGGTGACCAGACCTGCACGGGCATATTCTGCAGCGGCCAGCACCGCGGCTGCCTGACTGGAAGGGTCATGAACCGTGGTGACCCCTAAGGCCAGATGACCCTGCGCCGACCAGTTGCGTTGCGGCACGATGAGTTCCTGCGCATAGGTACCGTGTGCGTGCACATCGATCAAACCCGGTATCACCGTCTTGCCTGCTACATCGATTACCCGCGCACCGTCCGGAACCTGCAAACTATCGCCGATGGCAGTAATTCGATTGTCTGTGATTACAATGGTGCCATGCTCGATGATCTGGTCGTCTGCCATGGTAACGATGCGTGCATTGGTTAGAGCGATAGTTCCCCGGGGCCGGTCAGCCGCAACCTCCAACCCGAGATCAACTCCTTCACTTACCGGAGTAAAGCCTTCCGCATAAACCGCGTCCATACCCGCCGACTTAAGCGTCGGGCCGACACTCCAGTTCAAGGTGTTCAGATCTGACCAGGTGAGGAACGCAGCACCGGTTTCGCTCAGGCGTTTCACTGGCAGGCCATCGCTCTTGGCGCCGAGATCAATGAGCTTGCCCGTGTCTGGCAGCGGCGCCACATAGGCGTGAAAGTTTTCTACAAAGCCGACATAGCGACCGTCCGGTGAGATGCGGATCGAAGGGGCGAACCGAACGCTTGCAACATCACGAACGTGACCCCCATCCAGATTCATGCTCACGAGTTTTACCGGTGGCCGCCCACCTTCTTCGGCGGTGCCGTGATCCTGCAGCATATACACCCGGTCATTGCGCGCTCCGAATTGAGGTAGCTGGCCATCATGACTGACCAACTGCGGCGTACCCCCGGAAACGGCTACCTGATAGACACTCGGATCCATGGAGGAAGCATCGCTCAGTAGAGCTCCCCCACTCGAACGTCGGAACACCAGTGTTCTGCCATCCGGACTGATCGCAAGTTCGCGGTAATGGCCTGCTGGCAGATCGACTGCTCTCGGTCTGCCACCATCGCTTGCGACCCGCATGATCCTGCCCAGTTGCTGATCGTTCCAGGCAACGTAATAAACCCACTTGCCATCGCGGCTGACTTCGGGAAAAAGCTCCATCACCTGCGCGTCATCTCTGGTAAGACGAACCGGTGCCGCATCGCCTGACTTCACGTACAGACGACCCAGCGACTCGAAGATGATCCGATCCTGTTTTGAAGACACGGGCTGTGCCCAGCGGGGCATGCGGGTGCGGAACGTATCCGGCTCAACATTCGTTTCGAACCGTACCGCCGGATAGATGGTTCTGCTGTCGCGCACATGAAATGGAATTGCGGTGACCTTGCCGGTGTCGACATCAACCCGGTGGAGACCACCGGCGCGCCAGAACACGATCGACTTCGAATCCGGTGTGAAGGCCATATTTGGGTACACACCGTGGATGGCCCAGCTTTCCTGCATGTCCGGATCAAGCTGATCAACCAGCATCCGCTCGTCACCGGTGCGCAGGTCTTTAACAAACAGACGCGAGTCGGCGCGAACCCGCCGGACAAACGCAAGGTAACGGCCATCCGGGGACGGTGTGGGCGTGACGGCTCCACCCGGCCCGCCCGCAACGTCCAGGCGTTCACCCCTGGCCATCACATACTTGCGGATCCGGAACACTTCTTTGTTGGTATCCTGGGCGTAGACAAACGCATCGCCACTGGTGACGTTCTGACTGTAGTAAACGGCGCTTCCGTCAGGCGCAAAGACCGGCTCACCCAGTTCTTTCTGAAATTTGGGACTCGGCCGCTCCACCAGCCTCACACCCTTGCCACCGTGCAGGTGATACAACCAGATCTCCCCCGCACCCAATGAACGTTGCGTGGTGAAGTGCTTGCGGGCAGCCAGGTAGCGTCCGTCAGGAGACCAGGAGGCATTGTTCACCAGCTGAAAAGTCTCTGTGCTGATCTGGCGCGGCTCGCTGCCATCGGCATTCATCACCCAGATGTTGTCACCCCCATCACGATCCGATGTGAATGCGATCATCTTGCCGTCAGGGCTGAAACGGGGCTGCATGTCCCACTGAAACCCGGGGGAAATATTGCGGGCCTCACCGCCCTCCATAGGCAGCAGGTACAGATCACCCAGCAGATCGAACACGATGGCGGTCCCTTGCGGATGCACATCCAGACTCATCCAGGTGCCTTGTGTGGTATCGATGGCAATGCTCTGTGGAGCGACAAAGAAATCCGGTTCAGAAACATTCCAGCGCGCCGGTTCTTGTGCCGTCAGCATACAAGCCATCAATAACCCCGCAAACCCTGCAGATACACGGGCCAGGCGCACCTGTGTGGTCCACATGGTCCGCCGGTGCAGCATCAGGTTTTTGTTCAGAATCAGCGCGGCTCCATCTTCAGAATATAACGGGGTGCAAAACCCATCAGAGTGGTGAACACCGGGCCGCGGCTGTATTTGGTGTCCAGACGTTTAAACTCGGCATCATCGACAGGGATCGCCAGGTAATTGAGCACTTCACCTTTATAGGTGACCTGCACATCGGGCCGTGCCAGGGTGTCGTGATACCAGTCGCGGAACCAGTGGTTGGAGGCAATGTAGAGCTGATCGCCTTCATCAATTCGTGACAGAACCCGGTCGTTGGTGCTGCCATCGGCACCAGTGGTTCTGATGACGAGGGTGCCATTAGGGTCAGCGGGCTGGAAGTAACCGAGCAAGGATTCAAACACCAGGACCAGACCGATGTAGGCCGCAAGGATGATGCCGAAAATTTTGATTGCTTTCATGTGTCTCTCCGGGTCGACGATCGTCGAGAATATAGCGCATGAGTCGATCCATGTGCTTTCTTAAAAAAAGGACAATTTCTGATGTACCTGCCCAGCCACTTCGTTGAACAGCGCCCGCAATCGCTGCATGCCCTGATCGCAGCCTGTCCCCTTGCCACCCTGATCACTGGCGGCGATGAGCCTGTTGTCAACCACGTCCCTTTCATCATCGACACCGCTGGCTCCGACGCCATTCTGCGTGGCCACGTGGCGCGGCAGAATCCTCTGTGGCAGAACCTGGGAAGCAGCGTCACGGCCATATTTCACGGTCCGCAGGCCTATATTTCACCTTCCTGGTACCCGAGCAAGGCACGCGACGCAAAGGTGGTGCCTACCTGGAACTACGCTGTGGTTCACGCAACCGGGGTTGCTCGCGCGGTTGAGACCAGTACCTGGATCCGCGACCAGATCACCGCTCTCACAACCCAAGCCGAGCACAGCCGCTCCCCCCGCTGGAGCATTGAGGATGCTCCTGCCGAATTTATTGAGCGCATGGCGAGTCAGATTGTCGGGATTGAAATCACCATCCGGTCCCTGACCGGCAAATTCAAACTGAGTCAAAACCGCAATGCCGAGGATCAGCAGGGGGTCATGAACGGTCTGGCGGGTACCGGCGCAACCGCGATGCTCGAGATCATGCGACAGATCGGCATGACTCACCTGCCCGGCTGAAGCCCGATCCACTCGCCCTTTGCGCTTTGCCGGGGAACTTCCCACAATAGGGGGCGGGTGTTGGTCGGATTGCGGGCAACACGTCATCGTCAACCTTTAAGGACATGCAAGTGAGCTACCCATTCCCCATTCCCACACCGGGAACCCATACGCGCCCGTTCTGGGAGGGCGCAAAGCTGGGCAAATTGATGCTGCCACGCTGCCAGGACTGCAACCGGGTGCACTGGTACCCACGGTTTCTGTGCCCGGTGTGTCACTCGAACAATCTTGAGTGGGTGCAAGCCAGTGGCGAAGGCAGGATTCACACCTATGCAGTGCAGCACCTGGCCTTCGGCCCTTGGGCAAAAGAAGCCCCCTTTGTGACCGCCTATATCGACCTGAACGAAGGCGACCGCATGCTCACCGTGCTGCGTGGCGTGGACCCGAACAAACCGCAGGACATCAAGATCGGTGCAAGAGTCCGTGTTGAGTTTGAAGCCGCGAACGATGACATGCACATCCCTTTCTGGCGCGTGGTGGAGGACTAGACAATGGCCGGACAACTATCCATGGCGGCGGCGATTGTGGGTGCTGCCGAGGCTAACGAAATCGGTTTCCTGGAGGAACCGGTCACAGCTCTGCAACTGCACATCGAGGCAATCAGGAATCTCAGCATTCAGACCGGTGTGCCGATTGCAAAAATTGAAGGGGTCTTCTCCACCGGTTGGTCTTCTGAACTGTGTGAACACCTGGGGATCAAGCCCAAATACATCGATACAACAGCCGTCGGCGGTTGCTCATTCGAGATGCACGTTCATCACGCTATGGCTGCAATCCATGCAGGAATTATCGATATCGCGCTGGTTAGCCACGGTGAAAACGGTCACTCGGCGCGCAAGATCGGCGGCGGCGGAGCGGGCAACTATGGCCGCGGTGGCGGTGTCGCCTCACCCGCACAGGAGATGACCATGGCCTACGGGCTGGGCAGCGCACCGTCAAACTATGCACACGCCATGGTTCGTCACATGCATCGTTTCGGTACCACCACAGAAGATTTTGCGCACATTGCCAAAGTCACCCGCGACTGGGCGACGCTGAATCCCCGCGCGGCAATGTATTCAAAAAAGAAACATCCTTTCGGTGGACCCATCACCGTTGAACAGGTCGAAACTTCACGGCTGATCGCCTGGCCGCTGACCATTCTGCACTGCTGCATGGTCGCCGATCACGGTGGTGCAGTGCTGGTTGCAAGCCCTAAGGTTGCCGCCGGGCTGAATACCAAACCGGTGTGGATTGCCGGTGCAGGCGAAAGCATGGGGCATTCCAACATGCTCGAAATGGACGACTTTACCGCCACATCCGCCGGGATCTCATCAACTGCCGCCTACACCATGGCGGGGCTCGGACCCGACGATATGGAAATGGCGCAGTTGTATGACTCGTTTACCATAACAGCGGCAATCACTGCAGAAATGCTAGGTCTTGCGCCGCGCGGTGAAGGTCATCTGTTGTGGAAAAACGGCCATGCGGCACCCGGTGGCAGGTTGCCGATCAATACCAACGGCGGCGGGTTGTCATTCAACCACAGTGGTATGTACGGCATGCCGCTTCTGATCGAAGCCTATCGGCAGCTTTCGGGCACCGCCGAAGACGGCATCAATGGCGACAAGGGCAAACAGACCAGTGCACGGACCTGTGTGGTCAACGGAACGGGTGGCTCTCTGTCTACCACGGCAACGCTGGTGCTGGTGGCCGACGACTAGAGCACAGCCGGAAGGTAAAGGTGACGCAGTCGATGAACAATCAGCTTCATATGCTGCATCACCTTTCGCTACCGGTGGCCGACCTCAAATGCGCAGGGCGCGGTTTTCACATCGCTTTGTCTGCACCAACCCGGCACGCCACCTTGAGGCCGTCCACAAGCCCGCGTCAGCCTGACCGCCCCTCGAAGGATCGGTCAGCAGACGATCACTCTTCAGGTGTTGCCGCTGGTTTGAACGCGAGCAGCACATTCCCCGCCGGCTGACCGAACATCCCGTATCCGGATCCAACAAACACCAGCCCCGCACCCGCGAAAATGGAGTGGCTGTCGATGGATCCGCCTTTGCCTTCAACACCGTTGATGGTTTTGAAATCAGTGAGTGTGTCGAACTGCCAGACGATCTCGCCTGTGTCTGCAGCAAAGGCGTAGAACCGGCCATCTGCACCTGCCGCAAGCACCGTGTTGTCGACCACAAGCGGTGCGGCTGACAGACCAAAGCGACCGCTACAGCCAGCAAAACGCTCCTGCCGCTGCGCGCTGCAATCAGGTTCCAGGCGATGTTGCCACGCCAGTTTGCCGGTACTGATGTCCACCGCATACAACCCCGGTTGGGCAACACTTTCAGGACCGGGAAGGGCCGGGTCATAGATCGTCGCAAACACCCGTTCATCGTCGATGGCGATGCCCCAGTGAATTCCGCCCAGTGGCGTGCCCTGACCAAAGCGCACATTCCAGATGAGGTCCCCGGTATCCGGGTTCAGCGCCCATACATCGCCTGACTTCTGACCTGCGAGCAGGATGTCGCTGCCATCCGCTGTCTGCGTCAGAATTGCCTGTGCACCGAAATCATGGTCTTTGAGCACACTCTTGTCCGGGGGCGGGCAGTTGGGTCCGGATGACTCCCACGGCGTACGGCACGACATGTTCCACACATCGTTGGGTAGCGCCTGAAAGCCCCACACGCGTTTGCCCGTATCCAGATCAAGAGCAATAACCGCATCGCTTGAATCGGTTGCCGGCAGGGAGGTGTTTTCACCGGTGGTCACATAAACCAGATTGCGTTTGGCATCGATCGTGGGGGTTGACCAGATCGGCGCCCCTGACGGACCGCGAAGTTTGACGCCGGATCGACTCACTTCACCCGTATAACTTGCGTCCACCATGGTGTGCCAGGTCCACAGTCTGGTCCCAGTAGCCCCATCAAGAGCCGTGACCGAACCGTGTTCAACACAACATTCGTAATTGGGGTCCATGGCCCGGCCCACACCACTGCCGGAAATATTGACCACCACTTTGTTTGCGTGAATAACCGGTGCACCTGTCACCCGACTGCCTTGTGAATGGGGCGCATACTCACTCCACAACAACGCACCCGTTGCCGCATCAAGCGCGTGCACCACGCCCTGCCGGTCGGCAAAAGTCAGCGCGGGTTTGCCATCCAACAGGCCATAGGAAAGTGAGGTCCGGCCTGCCGTTCCAATGCTGTGCACCCACTTTACACAGGGAGCCGGTTGTTCCAGATCAAAGGCCAGAACAGTTCCTGTTGTGACCGGCGAATAGAACATGGTCTTGCCGATGATCACCGGCGAGGTCCGCAACTGAGTGGTGTTGGGAAAGCCGATGGCCCAGGCAAGTTCGAGTTGGCCCATCTGAGCACTGTTCACCCCAGCCTGCGCCGCCGACAGGCGGCGATGGCCCGACACATCGACACCAAAGTTGAGCATGCCGTGCGGCGCTGCCAGGTTCACTGAGCGGCGATCTTCGCTGCACATCATGCCGCTCAGCCACTCGCCCGCTTCCACCTTCGCCATGGCAAGGAAGTCCACCAGGTTGAACAAAGCCGCTCGATCCAGCACCTTGCCCTGTGCTTCCATGGTACCGCCTGCGCGCAATGAGTCGCGCAAACTGCGTTCGTCCATTTGTTGCAGCGCGCTCAAGGGCGGCGCACGGGTTTCGCTCGGGTTGTCATGACAGACTGCGCAGTGCTGTTGGTAAACTTCCAGACCTGGGTGTGGAGGTGCCGCACTCCATGCCAATGCAGCGAGGCCAGTCAGAGCAACGCAAAGCGACCAACGGAGAATCAGCACGCGTTCACACCAGCTCTGGATAGGCAACGCTGTACCAGACTTCAGGCGTCAGCGTCACCAGAACACTGTCATCACCTGTTGAGTTCGACGCATAGGCTTTGCCCATCTCCTCACCAAGATAACGTTGCGCCATGCTTAAAAGCTGCCCGGCACTTGCGGGACCGATTACAAAGGGTCCTTCAACAGATACGTATTTGTACGGGAGGCTCTCATCCTGCGCACACAGACTGATGCGTTTGGCACTTTGCAGCGCGCGACCTTTGAGCGAATCTGGCCCGGTCAACATCCACACATCACCGCCTGGTTGGTAGTCGTACCAGATCGGAACTGTCAGCGGACCCTTGCCTTCGCGTGCGATGCTGACGATCCCTACATGTCCACCGGCAAGAAATGCTTCGCGATCGGGCTTGGACATAGCCATAAGTCTTCTCCGTTAGGTTGTTTGTTTGTTTAAAGGGGCTCAGAGTGCTGAAGGCTGATACGACGGATCATAAAACGGCTTGTCACCGCTGACCGTCACTCTTCTCAACAGGCGCTCATGTGGATAGTAATCACTGGCGGCATAGTGCTGCACCGCACGGTTGTCCCAGAATGCCACCGATCCCGGCTGCCACTGGAAGCGGCAGACATATTCGGGCCGGTGATGTTGCGCAAGCAGTTGCGAGACGATCGCCTGGGATTCGGATTTCGGCAGTGTTTCACCGGTGCGGACGTCGTAGAGCGAATCGTGCCTCAGGAAACCACCATGGATATAGAGCGCTGTTTTGCCGGTTTCCGGATGGGTCCGCAGCAGCGGATGGCTCACCCCGAACGGTAGATCCGACTTGATCGATTCGACGAAATCATCGGGCAGGCGGCCAGCGAGAAATATCCGGTAGTCATTGATTCCATGCAGGTGTTCGATGCGTTCCTGCAAAGACGGATCGAGCCCGAGATACGCCGCGTGACTGTCTGAGAAGAGCGTATCGCCCCCCACCGGTGGGACTTCGACACACTGTGCGATGGACCCCAGTGAAGGACGTTCCATCCAGGTGACATCGGTATGCCAGCCGTTTTCGGTTCCGGGACTGTCCTTGCCGTGTCTGATCTCGAGGATGTAGGGATTGTCCCCCGATTTACCGAAAGGAAAAACATCGAGATCGCCAAACTCTGCACCAAACGCAACCTGCTGATCTTCGCTCAGACTCTGATCCCGAAAGAAAATGACCTTGCGCTCCAGCAGCGTATCCCGAACGAACCGGGTGAGCTCAACATTGAGCGTCTGTTTGAGATCGATATTGTGAATGACCGTGCCAACGGTGATTCCAAGATGTTCGAACTCGATGCCAAGATTTTTTGCACGAGCCTCGAGCTGATCCGAAACCGGTGTATTACCCATCCGCTGGTACTCAAGAAATACCCCGAGACCGGCTCTGTTCTGCGGCGGAAAAAGCTGCTCAGGTGAGTGCTCCACCGGTTCAAGTTTCTGCCGCGCCGAGCGCCTCAACTGGTGTAACTGCCGGGCATATCGAGCAGCCACATCGTTATACTTTTCCTGCCTTGAGGAGATTGCTTCTGCCATTGAAGGCACCTTTCACGCGGTTGGTCTGGTCAGTATCCATCGAACTGGAATCAGGCTGCAAGCAGCCCGGCCGCGCGAATTGACAAGGTCAAAACTTAAATGCAAGTTTGCAACCCTGCATATGGAAAGAGCCTGGTGATCCCGCTCGACCGATTCACAAGCCCCACGCTCATGGCCGGCCTCATGATACTGCTGGTCATCGCGTTTCCTGCGTGGGCACTCGAGGCATCACAGGTGAGTTCGCCAACACCTTCGCCAATCGCTTCAATGGGGCAACAGGACATCGACGCCGGTCAACGCCTGTTTCGCATTCACTGTGCACGTTGCCACGGCATGCTGGGCGACGGTGGAGAAGGCCCGAGCCTGAAGCGTGCAAGACTAGTCCACGTGGATGATGACGACGAGTTATTTGCCGTGATCAGCGAAGGCATACGGGGTACCGGCATGCCTGGCGTGTTCGGACCCAACGATCAGGAGCTGTGGCAGATCGCCGGTTACGTCAGATCGCTCGGCCGGTTGCCCGTTGAGGAGATGCCCGGCAATCCAGAGCGTAGCGCAGACCTCTACGCCACCAGAGGCGGCTGTAATGCCTGTCATATCGTGAATGGTGATGGCAAGGGCGTTGGCCCGGAACTCACTGAGGTTGGTCTGCGACGCAATCTTGAATACCTGCGCCGATCACTGACCAACCCCGATGCCGATTACCCCATGCGCACAGATCGAATGAGCGGCCGGATCAATGCGTTCCTGACAGTTCAGGTGGTCGGCCCCACCGGTGAGATCGAAGGCATGCGCGTCAACGAAGACGAATTCTCGGTGCAGATACGTGACCTTGCGGGATCCATTCACTCGTTCGACAAACATACATTGCGTTCATTCAAGAAGGCCTTCGGCCACAGTCTGATGCCGGGCTACACAACTGTTTTCAGCGCTGACGAGGTAGACGACCTGGCGTCTTACCTCATGAGTCTGAAAGGGAGCAGGTAATGTCGAGAATCACCCTGGCCATCGTCCTACTTACTGTTTGCCAGCTTGTCTATGCGGCGGTGCCCTACCAGCGTCTGCTCGCTGATGAGGCGAATGGTGCAGATTGGCTGTCTTATTCAGGCGGCTATAAATCCATGCGTTTTTCACCCATGGATCAGATGAACACCGGCAATGTTAAAGATCTGAAAGTCATGTGGGCATACCAGATGCAGCCCACCGACAGGGAAGGGGCGGGTCTGCAGGAGAGTACGCCGCTGGTTGCCGACGGAATCATGTATCTGACGGAATCCCCGAGCAGTGTGACCGCGCTGGACGCCCGGACCGGCAGGTTGTTATGGCACTGGTCGCCGGACATTTCCGAAGACGTTCTGCATATCGGCTTTCCCAAGGTCAACCGTGGTGTAGCCATCCTCGATAACACGTTGTATGTGGGCACTCTGGATGCGCGCCTCTTCGCCCTGGATGCAGGCAGCGGCGCTGTGCGCTGGGAAACCACCGTTGCCGACAACAAGATCGGTTTCTCGATTACCACGGCACCATTGGTTGTTGAAGACAGAATCATTGTCGGTGTCAGCGGCGCCGAAGCCGGTGTGCGTGCCTTTATTGATGCCTATGACGCACGAACCGGTGAACGGGTGTGGCGAACCTATACCGTTCCCGCACCGGGAGAGCCAGGCAGTGAAACCTGGCAGGGTGAAAGCTGGCGGACAGGCGGCGGGTCGACCTGGCTGACCGGTTCTTTCGACCCGGATCTGAACCTGCTCTACTGGACCACGGGCAATCCCGCACCGGACTGGAACGGGGATCTGCGACCTGGAGATAACCTGTATACCTGTTCGGTTCTTGCCCTGAATCCGCAAACCGGCGCAATTCACTGGCACTTTCAGTACACGCCACACGACACACACGACTGGGATGCTAACCAGATACCGGTTCTGATCGATGGTGTAGTCAATGGGCAGATGCGTAAGATGCTGGCCCTGGCCAATCGGAATGCCTTCTACTACCTGGTCGATCGTGCCACCGGTGAGTTCCTGCTGGCGCAGGTCTATTCAAAACAGACCTGGGCAGCCGCCATTGATGCAACCGGCAGACCCATTCTGCTGCCCGACAAGGAACCCACAGAAGAAGGGACACTGGTATGGCCGAGCCTGCAGGGCGCGACCAACTGGTTCTCGCCCTCCTACAATCCGGATACCCAGCAGTTCTTTGTACCGAATCGACGCATGGGTGCGGTGTACTACAAGGCCGACGCAGAATACCAGCCCGGCATGCCCTTCATGGGCGGCGGGGAACAGGCTCTGTCCGGTGATGAAGCCTCAGGTGCAATCCTTGCCCTCAATGCCCTGACCGGTGAGCAGATGTGGGAATTCGTCCTGCGATCACCCCCTTGGTCCGGAATCATGTCAACTGCCGGTGGCCTGGTGTTCAGTTCCTCCAACGAAGGAAACTTCTTTGCGCTGGATGCGACCTCCGGTGCGCCGTTGTGGAGTTTTAATACCGGTGCGCACATCCGCACCAACCCCATGGGTTTCGCCATCGATGATCAGCAGCGGGTGGCCATCATTGGCGGTCAAACGCTGTTTGTCTTCGGGTTGCGCTGAGGCTCTGAACCAAAAGGAAAACACCAATGTTTTTGCGCTTGATCCTGATTGTTGCCCTCGCCTGTATGGGCGCCTGTCAGACACCGATGTTTACCTACGAGCCTGTGTCAAACCCGGACAACGGCATGCTCTATATATATCGACCCAAAGCATCCAACCCGGGAGCACAACCGCTACGGGCAAAGTATCCGGCGATGCTTATAGATGGTGTGTCCAAAGGGGGGCTTAAGTTCAACTCGTACCTCGCGATCGAACTGCCGCAAGGTGCGCACAAAATTCTGGCTACTGGTCTGACCCCGGGATCGAACTGGAGCGAACCGGATCGGGAGGTGAACGTCAACATTGCCCGCGGCAAAAATCAGTTCGTCAAACTGTCGGTTCAGTTTGATCTGCAGCAGATGCAGGTTTTCAATCCCGGGAACAAGTACATCATCAGGTTAGCGCCCGTCGCTGAAAATACTGCCGTTTACGAAATTCGAGAAACCAGCAAAACACGCTAGCGTGTTTTCTATTCTGGTCTGACTAACTGGTTTCGCGCCAGATAGTCCCGTCGGCTTCAAACGCCGCAATTTCCGCCGCACTGTAGCCGAGTTGCGAAAGCAATTCGCTATTGTGCTGACCAGCACTTGGCGGTGGTTTGAGGTTTGCCACCTCACCATCGAAAACCACATTCGTACCATGACGGCGGTATTCGCCCAGCTGAGGATGGGAGACCGACTGTGTGAGGCCGAGTGCCTGTGACTGCGGATCCTTAAGCCAGAACTCACTCGGCAGGCACGCGTCTGCCCGCACACAGCCAACGCCAGATACCGTGAGCAGATCTTCCCAGTACTGCCCCTCACGCTGAGCAAACAACGCCGTGAGCTGCGCAACAAGCTCGTCACCACCACCATTGAACGCATCATCTGGTGGCGCTTCAAAACCTGCCTGTTTCACTGCATCAACGAACCTGCGCTGCTCTCTGCGGCTAACCACTGCAAGAAAAATCCATTGCCCGCCGGCAGCCGGATACAGGCGATACCCGGGGGCGAGCCCATGCATCAACTCGTCGGCCATAGCGCGTGATTTTTTACCCGGGTAAGCCAGAAAGTCATCGTGATTCGCGTAGGCGTTGGCGCCGAACATGTCGATCAGGATCTGCTGGCCTTCACCCGTGCTGGACCGCGCCAGCAGACCGAGCAGAACCGATGTGCACACCACCATCGCGGTGTTCGGATCCGGGTTCACTTCGTTTGCGCGCATCAGGCGACTGGTCCACAAGCGTAAATCCTCCATGTCCTGCACCGCTTCCGGCAGCGCCTCGCGCATCTGATACATGACCCCACCCATGGCTGCACCCGGAACCGGATGAGTGCTGGGTCGCAGCGCACCGGGACCATCGGGGCCGTAGCCATTGCTCTGCAGGTACACGATCGATGGGTTAACCGCACAGACCTGTGCATAACCAATCCCCAGACGTTCAGGCACACCGGGGCGGAAGTTGTGGATCAGAACATCTGCCTGTTTGATGAGCCCCAGTACAATTTCTTTGCCTGCCGCGGATTTGAGATCAACGCTTACGCTGCGTTTGCCCGCGTTGACGCGCGCCGAACCCATCCCGAGGCCCAGACCGCGATAGGGATCCCCGCCAATCTGTTCGACCTTAATGACGTCCGCACCCATGTCAGCCAGAAACGACGCCCCAAGTGGCGCGGCAATGATGGTTGCCAGTTCAACAACACGCACACCGGCCAATGGCAGACCACGTTCACCAGATGCAGCAGGGTCGGGGCGCGGATCAGATCGCCACGCCTGCGCAAAACCGTCATCTGCAATTGCGTCCGACCCCGGCACAGCAGGTGTTCTGGTAAGGCGGCAAAGCGGCCCCAGTTGCACCCCACCGTCATCGCGTTTGATGACATGGCCGTTGGCAACGATGTCCGGGTCATTGAGCGCCTGTTGTGTAGTCTGATGGGCTGTCGCGACAATCCCACCGTCGGCGATGAAGTCAGACATCCAATCATCTGCAGGTCGTTCTTGTATACGCTTCAACATGCGTTCGCGGAACGCTTCATGTTTTGCCGGTGGCAGCAGCATCTGAGTTGCGTTCCAATCCGGATCAGCAACGATGTCGATCAAGTCTGTGGCCATCAGAAAATGATCAAAGAGGTGCGGCATCAGATTGCCGAACTGCATCCAGCGACCATCGCCTGCCTGGGCCGGATGATAGTAAAGGCTCGGCATCGGCGGCAGTGGGGTCGCGGACTGCATGGCAGGATAGAGATCCGGATGCAGATCATGAAACTGTTGCGCCAGCATGGCTCCCTGCTCATAAGGCAGAAGCCCTTGCAGGAGACTCGTCTCTACCAGTCGCCCGCGGCCATCTTTTCTTCGTGCGAACAGAGCAGCCAGAACACCGGAAGCCGCTGACTGCGAAGTGGCGTGTACCCCTACCTGCAACGCTGAAAAAACTGGTCCTTCACGATCACACAAACCGGCGAACAGACGCATGCGACCGGTACACGCAGCAACAAGGTGTTCATATGCGGGGTAATCTGCGCGCGGACCGTGGCTGCCAAAACCACTGATGTGACAGAATACCAGATGTGGATGCCGCACGCTGATGCTCGCGTAGTCGAGACCTTTGCGCACGAGTGCACTTGTGCGCCAGTTACAGATCAATACATCAGCCCCTGCACAGAGTTGGTGAAGATCACTAAGACCTTCGGCTGACGCTAGATCAAGCTGCAGCAGCCGTTTACCGCGCCGCCACATCCGCGCTGCAGGCAGGTGGGCCAGCGCATCATCAGGGCGTTCGATGGTCAGCACCTGCGCGCCGAAGTCGGCCAGAATCATGGTTGCAATTCCGCCGGCTGGACCACTTGTGAGATCCAGAATTCTTATGTCGTTCAGCGCGTTCATGTCTGTCGTGCTACAGCTGTGTGGACCACAATTAAGGACCAATTCAACCGGTCCGGCAACTAAGCTACCGTCTTTACGGCCACACCCCACGCTGCAGCGTAACCCGGGCGACGAGATCAATGGCGCTCACCAGCGCAGCAGTTCGGAAATTGACCGGCTCAGATGAGTCTTGCATTGCTGATCGATTGAGTTCCTGCCAGCGATCCACAACCCGGTCTACCGCAGCAGACATCATCCCGCTCAGCTGCAGATTGACCCGACTCAGCTCCCAGCGCTCATTCGCGAGGTTCTGGACCCATTCGAAGTAGCTGACACTCACACCACCGGAATTTACAAGGATGTCAGGCAGAACATAGATGCCTTTGGCTTCGAGTATCTCTTCTGCCTCCGGCGTAACGGGCTCGTTGGCAGCCTCTACAACAAGTTTTGTTCGAATGAGATCCGCATTGCCTGCGTTGATGGCAGCACCTAACGCGGCGGGTATGAGGATGTCGCATTGCGTTGACAGCAGATCTTCATTACTGACGGTGCGTGTACCGGGCGTACCCACAACCGTGCCATGAGCGGCTTTGTGCGCGAGAACTGCCTCTATGTCTAACACCTGGTCATCAACGATGCCACCTGTAGAATCGCTCACACCGACAATCCTGGCGCCAACTTCACGAAATAACTGCGCGCTGATCGCACCGACATTGCCAAACCCCTGAACAACCACTCTCGCTCCATCAAGAGAAGGAAGCGCACCGATCTGCATGCGTTCCAGAAAACGTTGTACAACAAACAGACAACCCCGGGCGGTCGCCTCACGTCGTCCAAGAGATCCACCGAGTTCAATTGGCTTACCGGTTACAACGGCGCGGTTATTTTCACCCGGATGTAACGCCTGATAGGTATCGTAGACCCACGCCATAGTGAGTTCGTTGGTGTACATGTCAGGTGCAGGTATGTCGGTGTGCGGACCAATGTCGTCACCAAGTTCAACCACAAAACGCCGGGTGATGCGCCGAAGTTCACCTTCACTGAGCTCCTTGGTATTGCAGGCAACACCACCCTTGGCCCCACCGTAGGGAAGATTGACCAGAGCACATTTCCAGGTCATGAGGGCCGCCAGAGACATCACCTCATGTCGATCCACATCCGGGTGATAGCGGATACCGCCCTTTCCCGGACCGAGAATGTTGCTGTGCAGCACCCGATAGCCCTGAAAAGTCCGCACCGATCCATCGTCCAATTTCCACAGGGAAGCAAACGCTGATGGTTCGTTTGGGTGCCTTAAAAAAATCGATCAGCCCTTTTCTCAAACCAGGTACAAAACTGGCAGCGTGATCAAATCGGTCGCGGGTAATCCGTAAAGGGTCGAGTTCTTCCATGTGCATAGGTTCTTGAAGTGTAGCAGGTGAAGCTGCTTTTTTAGCATGCGCGCAGGACGACAAACCACTGGTAGATCTGCTTATGGGTAAACTCGCGAGCAGCCTCGCTCGCTCATGTCAGTCTGACTTGTGTGCGGCGCTCGCAGTCTCCCAGAATTCGTGTGCACGCTGCTGTGCAAGCGAAAGGATCGACCCTTCGGTATAGCTTCTGCTGCCGAATTCACCGGGTGAATGATCCAGCAGTAACGCCAGAGCCTGATCTATTCTGGAAACAGCAAAAATATTGAAGGTGCCAGCCTCAACGGCCGCAACAACATCATGCCTCACCATCAACTCACCGGCATTGGCTGCGGGAATAATCACACCCTGTGTGCCGGTATATTCCAACGCCTGGCATGCATCAAAAAAACCTTCGATTTTTTCTGTGGCCGCACCAATCGGCAATACATTGCCTTTCTGATCCACTGCACCCGTCATGGCCAGGTCCTGGCGGATCGGCATGTTCGTGAGGGCACTGATCAGACAGCAGAACTCAGCACCGGATGCCGAATCTCCATCGATGCCCCCATATGTCTGTTCGAACGCAATAGAAGCTGAGAAGGCCATGGGATGTTTGAGATCCAACGCTTGGCGCAATAAACCACTCAAGATAAGGAAACCCTTGGTGTGGACCGATCCACTCAAGTCGGACTCCCTTTCAATATTGACCGCCCCGGCAGTGCCCGGACCGATTGATGCGGTAATTCTGGTCGGGAAGCCATAAGTAAGCGGGCCTGCAGAAGTAACCGCCAGACCATTCACCTGGCCGACCGCCCGGCCTTTCACATCGATGAGCAATGTCCGTTCAGCAACCATTCGACGAAATCGCAGCGCGGGTATTTCTGCACGTCGCTTTGAACGACGAACGCTCTCGATGACGTCGTCATTCCCACTCAATGACTTCCCGGCCTTCTTAGCCAGGAACGCAGCTTCGCGAGCGACATCAGCGACACGACCAAAACGGCTGGTCAACCGACCCTTCTGTGCACAGATGCGTGCGCCATGCTCGATCAACTCAGCAACGGCATCAGCAGAAAAGTGCAACAGCTCATCAGCTTCAACAACTCGCGCCACCACGTTGCCATAGGCACGCTTGCCGTCAGCATCCCGTGCAATGGTCTCGCTGAAATCAGCCAGCACTTTGAACAAACGCGCAAACCTGGGTTCATGGGCATCAAGCAGGTAGTAGACATCCGGGTCACCGACCAGCACGACCTTTAAATCCACATCGATCATTTCCGGTCTGATCTGCGGGGTGGCCCACATCCCAAACGGGTCAGCGTTGGTGACTTCGAACATCCCGGTCTTCAGCGTTCGCAGCAGAACCGCCCAGGCACCTGGCTCACTCAGGATGTCCTGAGCGTCGAGGATCAGATAACCACCATCTGCTTCAAGCAGATCCCCAGGCTTGACCATCAGGTGATCAGATCGAACCGACATCGCGGTTTCGCCAAACTCACGGTCGATTTTTCCAACGAGGTTAGTAAGCGTCGGGTTCCGTTGACTGATAACCGGATTACCCTCGCTCGGGTTCCGGGACCGAACCAGATTCACCCGATAACGGCGGGCGTTGATCCCAGCCTGATCGAACATCTGTTTATCAATCAGATCTTCAACTACCTGATCCAGGAACTCATGCACGCGTGGTTCAGAAAACCGCTTTTTGATCGATTGAATCTGCGAACCGACATAAAGATTGGCTTCGTCTTTTACAAGCTTCTGAATCGACTGGTTATTCGAGGTTTGAACAGCGGCGATATCCTGCGCTATCTCACCAAATTTCTGTTCGTACTCACCTATTTTCTGCACGAGCTGGTCGTAGTCTTCCTGCAGTAACTTACCTTCTGTGCGCAGCGCTTGAACCTCTTCAAACTGCGCAGGCTTGTCGTTGATCAGAGGAAGAATGACCGGCACCATGTTCTGACCGATCTGCATCGGCACCATCACCAGACCCTGTTCCTTCAACTCGGCTTCAAAGGGTGTGCCGATTTTCTGGATTTCCTGCTGTGTCCGACTGGCGATGTCTTTCTGCTTTGCCTTGATGCGATCAGATGACAGATAAACCGGCAGTTCTTTTTCGGCAAAGTCGGCAAATTTGTCCATCTCGATGCGAAAAGCCGCACCGGTCCCTGCCGGTAGACTCATCAACGCAGGCTGATCCGGAAACTGGAAATTGAAAACATATAAGCGATCCGGCGCGACCTTACCGTCAGGTATGCCCTGTTCGATCAACTGATGGATGAGCGACATACGGCCAAAACCCGAAAGACCCCGCACAAAAACATTATTTCCGTGACTGCGGCTTTCAAGCCCGAACTGCAGCGCCTCAACGGCTTCTTCCTGACCCAGAATCTGATGTTCCGGTGATAGATCGGCGGTGGAACTGAAACCCAGTTCATTGCCCCGGCAGCGCCAACGCGCCTGTTCAGGGGTGAGGCGGACTTCTTGTGCAATTTCCTCGGTCATCGGTTTTCCTGGCCTGCTGGTTTGTTTTGAGTCAGGTACACACACTAGCCGAAGCGCGGGAAACACCCAACCGGCGGCGCAGTTGATAAGACTCGCCACAGACGCTGAAAAGTTAAATGAGAATGATTTGCATTATGATAATAGATCGCATTAACATCGCTGGTTCTGAATCATCCTTTGAAAACAATGAAGGTTTACCCGTTCTTGCTCGGTCTGGCAGTGCTGGTCGCGGCTGCTCCCGCGTGGTCGGAAACACCGACCACTGAGGCTATCTGGGCAATCGTCCAGCAACAGCAGCAGGAGATCAATCAGCTGAAGCAACAGCTTGCCCAGGCGGATGAGAAACTCACCGTGGCCGATCAGAAGATCGCAGAAACCGACCGCAAACTCGCTCAGGCTGACGCTCAGTTGGCTGCTACTGATCAGAAAGTAGAAGCAACCGGAGAGTTTCTGGATTCGATTGCAGCACCTGCGGCGCTCACCAAAACCCATGTTGGCGGCTATGGCGAGCTGCACTACAACAATCTCGACGCCGATGACAGTTCACGCGATCTCGACCAGGTGGATTTTCATCGCTTCGTGTTGTTTTTCAGTCATGAATTTTCTGATCGCATTCGCTTTTTCTCTGAGCTCGAACTGGAACATTCTCTCGCGGGCGACGGCAAGCCTGGCGAAGTCGAGCTTGAGCAGGCCTACCTCGACTTCAGCCTGACCGATCAGCTATCAGCAAAAGCAGGGTTGTTCCTGCTGCCCATCGGCATGCTGAACGAAACCCATGAGCCGCCGACTTTTTACGGCGTCGAACGTAATTCGGTGGAGAGCGTCATCATTCCGTCAACCTGGTGGGAAGCAGGCGGCGCGCTGACTGGCCACTTTGAAAATGGGTTGAGCTGGGACTTCGCTGTGCATTCGGGTCTCGCAATCCCGACTCAGGGTTCAAACGCGTTCGTTGTCAGAAGCGGTCGTCAGAAAGTGGCCGAAGCCAACGCGAGCGATCCAGCCTACACAGCTCGCGTGCGCTATAGCGGAATTCCCGGGTTGAATCTCGGCATGACGTATCAGTATCAAGCCGACGCAAGTCAGATCAGCGGCGATGGCCTCGACGAAGGGCAACTGTTTTCTGCGAATGCTGCCTACAGCATCGGCGCTTTTACGCTGAAAGGGGTTTACGCCCGTTGGGAGTTTGAAGGCTCGGCTGTCAAGGCAGCCGGCGCAGACATCCAGACCGGCTGGTTCATCGAACCAAGCTATCTTTTCGCGTCCGACTACGGCAACTGGGGCATCTACGGCCGCTATGAGGAAGTAGACGCCGCACGTCGGCAGGATCAGTTCACACAGAATGAGGTGGGCTTGAATTTCTGGCCGTTAGACAACGTGGTTTTCAAACTCGACATCAGGCAGCGGGAACACGATCTGAGCAGCGAAGAAGGCCGCGACTTCTTTGGCTTTGATCTTGGTCTTGGCTACCAGTTTTAGTGGCAAGACGAATACTCAGAAGGGTTCTACCCGCTTGTGCGGGTCTGCTGTTGTTGACGTTAGTGGCATCTGCCACCAGCGATATGGGTCGTTATCAGACCCGGGCGGATTTTCTGAAAGAGACTTTCGGGTCCGACAGTCCGCCCAGCGGCGTGATCTGGATCGATGATGAACTGCGCAAGACCGTCACCGGTGTGCTTGGCCATCCGCCTGCAATGTTGCGTTTACGTTACTGGTTTGAGCATGCAAGAACTGCATGGATCATTGACGAGATCGGCAAAGATCAACCAATTACATTCGGTGTTGTGGTGGATCAGGAAAAAATACAGGCTCTGCGTGTTATGGAATTCCGCGAGAGCCGTGGGTGGGAAATCCGCTACCCGTTCTTTACCCGCCAGTTTTCCCAACTGCACCTCACCGACAGCGGATCGCTCAGTCATCGCATCGACGCGATCAGCGGTGCTACCCTGTCTGTCAACGCGGCGACCCGCAGTGCAAACCTCGCACTGGTGCTCGATGAGTACACCAGACGTGCAAAACCAGACTGAACCGCAAGGACCCAGACACTGGACTACCCGTACGCACCGTGTTCTGGGCCTGAGTTCGCTGGTATTTCTGATTCTGATTTCGGCAAGTGGATTAATTCTCAATCACGCAGACACCCTGGGCATGTCGCGGCATGCAGCACCAGGGTGGTTGTTGCGCATCTACAATGTAGAACCACCACCGATCAGCTCAGCTTTCACAGCCGGTGGCGTGTTGTTCGCAACATCTGAACAGATCCTGTTCGCAGACGGGACGGAACTCGCGAAAAATGCAGATCCGTTGATTGGTGCCGCCATCTTTGATGGCGGCCTTATCGCCGCGACCAGCAACGAGTTCTTTCTAACCAGTGTTGACGCAGCTCTTGTAGAACGCTTCGCACCTGACATGGCAGGTCCGATGATACATCTCGGAACCGACGGTCAGCGCATCATTGTTGCCACCCAGAAAGGTTATGTTGATCTGGATCCGCATCACATGACGTTGTCTTCTGTGGTTATTGAACCGATGGATATTTCATGGTCCAGGCCGGTGATCCCGACTAAAGAGCAGACTCAACAACTTGGTGCCGCTGCCCTGGGTCAGGCGCTCAACTGGGAGAGGGTGCTGCTTGATCTGCACAGTGGTCGCATCCTGCCCACTGCAGGCCGCTATATCGCAGACATCACAGCCATTTGCCTTTTATACATGTGTCTTACTGGTGTCATGCTGTGGTTTCGCAGGCGCTGAAAACATGTCCTGTCGTTTAAGTTTCGGTTAAGACACGAGCGACATGTTTACGTGCTGATCGTGCAATCTGATCGCCAACTGCATTGTCACGAAAGATGTGCGCTTGTCTGCATCCGATGTGCTACCTGGGTGCAAAACCCGTCTAAAAGGGCCTGTTAACAGTCTTGGCGGGCTCAAATGCGCGATGTACACTCAGACTTCTGTACAACATTGCGTTCGCGACGAAATGTGTTTTAGCTGGTGTCTTTGTTCACCGCATCGATCTTCCTGCGCGGCTCGCCTCAAGCCGCCTCCTGGCAATGATCTAATCACTGCGCGCTGGCATTTACAAACGCCTGCGACTTTCCCCCTCCCAACCCCCCTCACAAGGAAGTGGCGCGAGTAGCCGCTCAACAGGAAGCATTTTCCCAATGGAACCCGATGTGAACACGAGTGATTCGGTGGAGCCTGAAGCTTTTGAATTCTGGCTGTTAGGCTTGCCAGGGTTCCACGAAACATCATTGAACTGGCAGGATGGCGTGCTCGTCGTGTACCAGGACGGTGCACAGCGAGTCGTTCCTGTTCCGTCAGAGAGTTGGGCCGGGCTCTGGGCACTGCTCGATCGGCTGCATGCATGGAATTGGCAACGTCACTACGGCAACCCTGATGTGGTTGATGGTGAAGAGTGGACCCTGATCATCCGCCGCGATGGTAAGGAACTCTACTGCGATGGTGTCAATGCGTCTCCGCGAGGCTTCGCCTCGGTTAAGGACTGGATCAAAACCACCATCGGTTGAATCACAGGTAAGCGCCAGGGCAATCTGCAGCTAAGCAACCCTCTGGCGCTGACCTCAGTTAACTAACCAGTATTGGCTGGTATTCCGAGATCCTCTGTTCATCCCACCCGAGCCAGTCCGACAGGACAACGCTATTGTGCTCACCCAGATGTGGCGCTCCTCCCTGCACTCGCGCTTCATAGTGCAGAAAGTGATAAGGCGATTGTGTAGTCGGCCGCGTGCCTCCATCCCGATCGTCAATCTGAGTAATGGTCTTGCGTGCCTGTACGCTCGCCAGTTTCGATATGTCGCTGGCTGGCCGCACATCGCCCCAGGCAATGTTCATCTTGTCGAGCGCCTCGATCACCCCTTTTCTGTCGCGACAGGTCACCGTAAAAAAATACTTTGACGCTGCGCGCCTTGCCGAAATCTTTTCTTCGAGCGCAGGCTCTCCGGTCAAACCGTCACTCAGACCGAATACTTTACTGAGCTGGCTCCAGATGAATCGGAATTCACCGGCCAGCATCAGAAGACCCGCAGCTGTTTCGTGCACTTCATTGGTAACAAGCTGTTTGCCACCGTCCAACGCCACATGCATCCCGTCGTTGGTAACAACGGTTGCGTCGACCATTGCAAGATCGATGTGTTCACCATGGCCGCTCGACACCCGCGCAAACAAGGCCGCCAACAGTGCAACCAAACCATGCAGCGAGGCATTGGTGTCGGCTATCGACAAGGCCATTTCGGCGGGGAAGGCGTTTGAAATGAATGCCTGCCGATGGACGAGACCCGTCTCTGCATGAATGACCGGTGCATAAGCTGCCCGCCGGCTGTCTGCATTGTTCTTTCCAAACCCGGATATCGACAGCATGATCAGTCTTGGGTTGATGCGCTCAAGTGTCGGGTAATCGAGGCCCAGACGGCCCATCACATCGGGGCGGAAATTCTCGATCAGGACGTCGGCCTGCTCGACCAGCGCCTTCACCAGTTGCGCACCAAGAGGTGAACGCAGGTCCACCGAGATATTCCGTTTGCCGGCATTCTGTTGATGGTAGTACCCGGATATACCGGCCACCTTACGCCCCCACATCCGGGTGATGTCGCCTTCTGGCGGCTCCAGCTTGACCACATCCGCGCCCAGGTCGCAGAGCATCCGACCGGCAAACGGACCGGCCAGAACACGGGACATGTCGAGAACTTTGATGCCTTTGAGCGGAAAAGCCATTGGGTTCACCCTTAAAACCAGCCTTGAAGACAGGCATTCTGAACACAAACCCGGCCGCTGTCGCTGCAACCTGCGCGCAACAACCTGGTGGGTGTGCCGGACCCGAGCAGATTCCGGTAAAATTGATTAGAGTAGTCACGGCACAAGCAGACACTCTTTAGGGGGAGACAATGGCCAACATCCATTTTGGTGTGACGATTCCACAGATCAAACGACCCTGGATCGCAGCGGCTGATTCCGCACGGGCGTTCGAGAAGATGGGTTTTGATTCGATCTGGGTCTGCGATCATCTTTACGGTCCGCAGTCTCCGCAGTTACCGATCCTCGAAGCCTGGTCCATGGTGTCAGCCCTCGCCGCCATCACGCAGCGCGTTGAGATCGGCACCCTTGTTACGCCTGCGGGAATGCGCAATGCAGCACAGCTCGGCAAGGTGATTGCAACCGCAGACAACATTGCCGGCGGGCGGGTGATAGCCGGTCTGGGCGCCGGCTGGATGCCCAGAGAATTTACCGACTTCAATGTGCCGTTCCTGTCCACACCCGAACGTTTAGCTCAACTTGCCGAAACCGTAACGCTGTTGAAGCGCATGTGGGGGGATGAGCCCGAGGTGACCTTCGAGGGTAGGTACGTGCAGGCTCGGAACGTGGTCTGCCAGCCAAAGCCACCGCGCAAGATTCCTGTGCTCATCGGTGGGGCCGGTGAAAAAGTGACCCTGAAACTGGCAGCACAGGAAGCAGACATATGGAACAACCTGGCGGGCCATCAGGCAAACCTGGGCCGGAAAGTCGAGGTCCTTAAACGCCATTGCGATGATGTATCGCGGGACTTCAACGAAATCACTGTCAGCCAGCAGTGTCTGGTGACCATCGCGGCAACTGATTCAGAGGCCGGACCAATGGCCGATCAGGCGCAGAAGATATTCGGTGGCCACATGGGTGATCCCAAAGGGCCCATCGCGATCACCGGTACCCCGGCCCAGTGCTGCGACGCAATCGGCAAGCACATCGATCTCGGTTGCACGATGTTTGTGATGGAGTTTTTCGGTCGCAATACGCTCGAGCCTGCGCAGTTGTTCTGCGAAGAGGTTGCGTCAAACTTTTAGAACAAAGGGCTTACGCGAAACCGTCAGGTCGCTTCCTGACGATTGAGCCCTTCGAGGATTTCGGCATGCCGTTTTCGATCGATCCGGTAGCGGAAGTAGAACATCACGCCAATGATCGATACCACCGAGGTCACCGGACCTTCCACAAGGCCCAGCATCCAGACCGTGTCCGGTGCAACGCTACCGGCCAGCGCACCGCGCGGGAACTCGATCAGGTCCAGCACAATGCCGCCGAGCAGGGCGCCGATTGCTGCAACCGCTTTGCTCGAAAAAGAGCGCGCTGAGTAAATAACCCCTTCACGCCGCACGCCTGTGTCCAGAGCGACCTCGTCAGATATATCGGCAAACATCGAATTAAAGGTGGCGAAGATCACCGGCAGACAGATCCCCTGCACGAGGTAGCGGGCGAAAAATATCCAGAATATCCAGGGTGAATCGTTGTCGGGAAACCAGCTTACATCGAGCAGGCGCATGCAAAGGGCGGCGTTGGCGTTCACCACCACCACAATCGCGGGAAGAATGAGTGCGAGCTTCTTGTCCAGTATTCGGGTGATCAAAGGCGCGAGCGGCAGACCAATCCATAAACCCACAAAGGTCGCGATGGAGATCAGACCGAGCGCTTCGGTTTTGAGGCCCCAGAAGTGCACGCCCATGAAAGGGCTCAAGATGCCTTCTACGGCGATGGCAAACGTAGACAGAAGCATGCCCACAAAGATGACCCGGTAAGACCGGTTGCTGAACACGTCACCGAAGTCTTTGATCACACTGCGTAGTGTGAGGGTCCGCGGAACACCAGCATCCCGCAGGAAGGGAATTTCTTTGCGCGTGCCGAAACAGCAGACCAGAATGCTGATCACCATGAGCACGGCAAAAAATGCGGAAAACGGCAGGTAGCGATCCGGATTCAAGGTCCCCGGATCAAACAGTTCTGTGGTTGGGAAAAACATGCGGTAACCGACGAAGCTGACCACGGCCATGGCGGTCACAGACAGGACGGTACCGAATGCAAACAAGGTGGAACGCTGGTTGTAGTCCCGTGCCATCTCCGCACCCAGCGCCAGATGCGGGACGTAGTAGAAGGTCAGTGAACCCCGCACCAGAACGGCAAACAGAGTGAGCCACAGAAAGTAACCAAACTCGTTAAGAAAACCTGGCGGCGCAAAAAGCGCGACGAAGCTGATACCGAGCGGAAACGCCGAAACAAACATGAACGGATGGCGGCGTCCCCAGCGACTGCGGAAACGATCACTAACCACACCGGCGACAGGATCGGTCACGGCGTCGAAAACCAGGGCGATGCCCAGCGCGAGACCCGCCATCCAGCCCGGGATGCCGATCACCTGTTGATAGTAGAACAACAGAAAAACGCCGAAGGCCTGGTTCTTCATGCCTTCGGCGGCTTGCCCCAACCCCCATGCAAACATGGTTGGGAAGGTCAGACGTCGCGTGCTCAAGTCCGCAGATACTGCATGGGATGAACCCTTTTACTTAGTTGTTACGCGTGAGTGGCATCACCTTCTCGGCAAACTCATCGAGGCGATCGAGGCCGCCATCGCCTGCAAAAAAGAACGCCGGAATCATGATCCGGCCAACACCAAGGGACGCCATCTGCTCTACACCGGCTGCGGGATCCATCATCTGAATGCCGAACATCGCGTTAATCTCAATGCTCTTTGGATCGCGATCCGCCTTTTCCGCCGCCTGGTGCACACGCTTAAGCAGCGCGCCGAGACGCTCGGCATCGCCTTCGCCAGGAAAATAGCCATCGGCAATCCGAACAGCCCTCGATATCGCGGCATCGGTATCACCCCCCACAAGCACCGGGATCGAACCGTTCACCGGCCGGGGACTGCAGGTGGCGGGCGCGAAGTCGACGAACTCACCATGAAACTCCGCATGTGGCCCTGCCCACAACGCGCGCATTGCGGCGATGTACTCATCATTGCGGGCACCGCGACGCTCCCATGGCACACCCAGGGCATCAAATTCTTCCTGCATCCAGCCGACCCCCAGGCCGAGTTCGACCCGACCGCCCGACAGCTGATCGAGGGTCGCCAGTTCTTTTGCCAGAATGAGCGGATTGCGTTGCGGAACGATCAGAATGCAGGTGCCCAGCCGGAGTGTTGGGGCGGCGGCGGCAGCAAAGGCAAGCCAGATCAACGGATCGGGGATCGGGGTATCCGGCTCGGCCGGTATCTTTCCGTCCGGCGTGTAGGGGTAACGGGACGCGATCGAGTCGGGTAGCACCACATGTTCGCCACCCCATACCGATTCAAAACCGGCTGCTTCGGCGCGACGACACAGTGTCAGGGCGTCGGCTCCGTTGATGGCTATACTGCTTGCGAACGCCAGACCTACTTTCATGCGAACTCCTTTGTTGTTTTCGGGCTGGCTATGTTACTGCATCGAGACCCCGTGATCGTACAAACCCCATGGGATGGATCCCTTACCTCAGGTCAGACTGATGCCTTGCGGGTTAACGAACACAGCCACGCCAGCAGCGTAAGAGCGAGAACGATCTGGCTGATCAGAATGGGTGGCGCATCAGGCAGCAGCGTGATCCGGGTTACATAGACAAGCGAAGCAGCGTACGTACCGGCGAGAACAGGTGTGGTCCAGCGCGCCCAGCGCCGACCGGAACGCAGCGGCACCAGGGCGAGGAGTAAAACACCGATCCCCGCCGCGAGAGAACCGGCACCGAAACCCTTCAGCAGACCCAGCAGCAGAGTCTGATATTCCGCTGCAACCTGCTCCCAGGTTCCGTTCACCACGGCCAGGTGATACGGCATGATCACAGAGGTAGACAGGTAGCGGATACCCTGAAACACATAGCCAATACCCACCACGCTGTAGAGCAGCACTGGCAGCCGGTAACCAATGAATTCACGCATGTTCTTACGACCTTCGTAGATCGCCCGAAATTATACCCTACACGCACGAGATCAGGGTCTGTAGCTGGACCCTGCCCGTCGACCAAGCTGAGACGGCAACATCCGCCAGGCATCTTCCAGAAAATCCACCAGCAGCGGTCGGGTGTCGCGGGGATCGATAATGTCTTCGATTCCAAACGCATGAGCATTCCGGAACGGCGAAGATATCGCCTGCAGGCGCGCTTCAATTTCGGCGCGCTTTGCGTCCGGATCCTCTGCCCCTTCGATTTCCCGTTTGTAGGCGATGGCGGTTCCACCTTCAATATGCATCGATCCGCCATGCGTCGATGGCCAGGCATAACGCCGGGAGAATCCATCGTGGCGATTGTGCAACCCTCCAGCAACACCATACAGCTGGCGAACAACGAAGGTGATATAGGGTGTGCGGCTGGCAGACATTGCCGTCACGATTCTGGCCCCTGCGCGGATGATTCCGGCTTCTTCCTGGGCTCGCCCTACCGAAAAACCCGGCTCATCAGCAAAGTACACCAGCGGCAGATGAAAAGTGTCACACAGATCAAGCAGACGAAGGGTCTTTTCCCCGGCGGCAATATCCATTGAGCCACCGTTGAACTTGGGGTTATTACTCATCACGCCACAGGGTATACCGTTAACCCTGGCAAGACCGGTCACCCGGGCCCGGCCGTAAAACGGGCCTATTTCGAAGAAGCTGCCATGATCGAGCACTGCTGTCAGGATCTTCCTGGGTTCATAGATCTGCCTGCGGTTTTGCGGAACGATGTTCAGCAGCGCATCATCGCGCCGCTCGGGATCATCATTGCATGGCGTTCTCGGGGGTGCTTCATACACGCTGCCGGGCAAGTAGGATAAAAAGCACTTGATCTGATCGATTGCATCCTGCTCGTTTTCGGCAAGATTCATAATCACGCCGTTTTTAACCTGGATCCGCTCATCCCCCAGATCTTCTTTGGTGATGGCCCGTCCGGTCGCCTGTTCAACCCCCTTAGGACCGGCGACAAAAACCTGGCTGGTCTTTTTAACCATCACGTTGAAGTGACACAGACAGGCCTGCACAGCAGGTAGCCCCGCCACCGAACCAAGTACCGCACTCGCAACAGGCACCGTATCTAACATCTCGGCTAAACGGCCACCGCCAGTACTGTCGCCGGGCAGATAGGTTCGACCTATCTGCTCGAATGTCTTAACACTTCCTCCGGTGGAGTCCAACAGATGTATAAAGGGGATTCTGGCTTTAAGCGCAAAGTCTTCTATGTGACCACGCTTGTTCCCGATGGTCGCGTCAGCCGCACCGCCACGGATGGTGAAGTCGCCACCACAAAAGGCAACTTTTCGACCTTCGACCTTGCAGGTTCCAATGATGGTGTTGGATGGTTTGAGATCGGCAACCCGATCTCCCTCCCAGGTGGCCGTTCCCGCGAGGGTGCCGATTTCCTGAAAAGACCCGCTGTCTGCCAGCAGATCGATCCGTTCCCGAACCGTGAGCTTGTTACGGCTGTGCTGAAATGCGACACCCTCCGCACCACCCATCTGCTGCGCCATCTTCTTCTGACGATTCAGCTCATCGACATCACTTTGCCAACCCATACCTCACCTACGCTTCCATGGTTTTAGCCACACCCTGCTCGATCAGGGCGTCAATTTCCTGGTCTGACCGACCCAGTTGGGCAAGCACTTCGCGGGTATTTTCGCCATGAGCCGGGCTGTTTGCGGCTGGGTCCAGACGCTTGCCCTGGAACTGCGCAGGAGATTTGACGCGGCGCATGTCGCCCATGATCGGGTGCTTTACCACATCAATACTGCCGTTGGCCGCGTACTGGGGATGGTCCAGTACCTCCTGGTAGTCCAGACATTTTGCGGCCGGAACATCGTGTGCTTTGAGTTTCGCCAGTAATTCGTCGGTTTCAAACTCAAGGAATTTTTCCTTCAACAGATCGCGGAACGCATCGATATTCGCGATTAGCTTTTCCTGACTGTTGAAGCGCTCATCTGCAAAAAGAGACAGCTGATCAATCGCTGCAAGCAGACCTACCAGCTGTGCCTGATTCGCCGCCGACAGTGTTACGCCCCCATCCTTTGTCACAGTCAGGGTGTACGCGATCTCACTCAACGGCGGCACGTGATCCACATCATCGTCGAGCAGCGTCTGATGCATGAAACCATCCGGAAACAGAAAGAAGAGACCGGCGTCCATCATGGACAGATCAATATGCTGACCTTCACCCGTCTTCTCACGAACATACAAGGCGGCTGTGACCGCCTGACAGGCAGTGTAGGCGGTGACCTTGTCACAAGTCAGATTCCGCACGAACTGAGGTCCAGCCTGACCCTGACCCTGCACCGCAGTAAAACCTGCCTGCGCCTGAATGATCGGGTCGTAGGCCGGCGTATCCCGCTCCGGACCCTCGGTGCCGAAACCGGAGATACCTGCGTAGATCAGCCGTGGGTTGATACCGCGCAGGGTTTCGCTGCCAAGGCCAAGCGCGTCCATCACACCGGGTCGGAAGTTACACAGGACGACATCGGTATGCTGCGCCAGATCCTTGATGATCTGTTTGCCCGCGTCGGCTTTGATGTCGAGACGCAGCGACTGTTTGCCCCGGTTACAGTTTGCAAACAAGGCAGATATACCCCCCTTGCTGCTGCCGAGGAAACGCATGGGATCACCGAGTTCAAGGGGTTCGACCTTGATCACGCTGGCGCCCTGTTCGGCCATCATCATCGCCGCAAATGACGCGGTGATCATGGTCGAAAATTCAAGCACTCTAATGCCTTCTAACGGTTTCATGTCGCTCCCCATGCCCTGCAAAATCAAGCGTCTGATCTTAGCACGGGTTTTTTGCAATGAAGCACCGATGAACGCGTCGGTCAGACCTCGAACGGCAGGCCCGCGTATTGCTCGCAGACCGCTTTCATATAACTTTCTGAAGCCGACAGATACGCCAGTTCCTGCTGCTGCGCGCGCAAGTCGAACGCACCCTGATCAGGAAAACGATGCAGAAGGCTGGTCAACCACCAGGAAAATCGCGCAGCCCCCCAGACCCGTCGCAGGGCCATATCTGAGTAACTCTCAAGATAGGCATCATTGCCTTGCCGATAGTGCGCACACAGGGCACGGGAAAGATAAAACACATCAGAAATTGCCAGGTTAAGGCCCTTAGCACCAGTGGGTGGAACGATGTGTGCAGCATCTCCGGCCAGAAACAAACGGCCGTACGCCATCGGCTCCACAACAAAACTACGCAGGGGCGCGATGGACTTCTCAATTGACGGGCCGGTAACGATCGCGTCGGCGAGATCCTTCGGAAATCGTGCCTTCAGTTCCCTCCAGAAGCGATCATCCGGCCAGTCGTTGATATCAGTGTCAAGCGTACATTGCACATAATAGCGACTCAGCATGGCGTTACGCTGGGAGCACAGGGCAAACCCCCTTTCTGTATTGGCGTAAATGATATCGGGAAGAGGCGGCGTCTCCGACAGGATGCCTAACCAGCCGAACGGATATACCTTTTCATATTCCGATCGTTCCCCATCGGGAATGCTGCGACGACTGACGCCATGAAAGCCATCACAGCCAGCGATGAAATCGCAATCAATGCGCTCCTGCGCCCCAGCCCTGGTGAAGGTGACGAACGGCCTGTCACCGGTCAGATCGTGCAGCGCCACATCCTGAGCCTGGTGAATGATCTGGCCGCCCATCGCGTCCCGTGCCGCATACAGATCTTCGGTAATATTCGTCTGACCGTAGGCCATCATTGGGCGATCCGTAAACTTGCGGGTATTCATCTTCAGCCGATGTTGGCCAGCCCAGACGATATCGCTTCCATCATGCACATGACCTTCCCGGTCCATCCGCTCACCCACGCCGGAATCACGCAGGACTTCCACGCTACCCCACTCGAGCACACCTGCGCGTATTCGTTCGAGCACATATTCTCTGGTCTGACTTTCGCAGACGATGTTCTCAACACCCTGCTGGTGCAGACGCTGCGAAAGGAGCAGACCTGCCGGACCACCGCCAACAATGACCACGGAAGTTTTCATGCCGATTTTCTGCGCATGGTGATGTCGATGATTGCCACCGGTTTTACTTGAGAACCCACTCGATGATGCCAAACACCTGATGCTGTGGCCAGTTCTGTAGTAGTCTACGAAAATGTAACCTCGCTGGACCACGGTATGATCAAACGGCGCACGCTTTTAACTGGTGGACTTGCACTCCCTTTTCTGGGTCTGGTGGGCTGTTCCAGATCGAGTAACGAACCAAATCCTTACATGAATGCCAACTACGGCCCCGTAGATGTCGAGTCGACAGTAACCGATCTCAAGGTCACCGGGTCGATTCCTCGCGAGTTGATTGGCCGGTTTCTGCGCAATGGTCCGAATCCCACCGGTGAAATTGACACGGGTTCATACCACTGGTTCACCGGTCGGGGCATGGTCCACGGGTTGCGCCTCAACGATGGCAGAGCCGAGTGGTATCGCAACCGCTACGTGGGCGGCAGTCAGGCCAATACGAATGTGATCGGGCACGGCGGTCGAACGCTTGCAATCGTGGAGTCCGGGGGTATGCCTGTAGATATGAGCTACACGCTCGATTCCATTGGCGAAAACGCAAGTATCGGCACCGGTTACACGGCTCATCCCAAACTCGATCCGGACACCGGTGAACTGCATGCCATGTGCTACGACTGGGCCAATCTGCGTGATCACATCCGCTATGTCGTGGTGGATGCGCAGGGTGAGTGGTCGGACGAAACGGAAATCCCGATGCCGGGGATGACCATGATCCACGACATGAGCCTCACCGCGAATTACGCCGTGATCTACGATCTGCCGGTGACATTGAGCTTTGTTGCGTTGGGTACTGGCGCAAGTTTTCCGTTCCGTTGGGACGACGATCATGAGCCCCGTGTTGGCTTGCTGCCACGCAATGGTGCAGCCTCCGACATCATCTGGTCCCCGCTTAAACCGAACTACGCCTACCATCCCATGAACGCCTATGAAGACGTCCAAGGAAATGTCGTGATCGACATCGTTCGCTACGAACGAATGTTCGACCAGGATATCCGCGGACCGTTCGGAGACAGTAAGCCTCGTCTGGATCGCTGGACCATCAATCCAGGAACGCGCACGGTCAGCGAACAGATTGTGGATGCAAGACCGCAGGAGTTTCCGCGCTGTCATCCGGATTTGAATGGCAAACCATATCGTTACGGGTATTCCGTGGCGGTTGAGGGCTACAGCTTCCCTTCTATTTATAAACAGGACCTGCAGACGGGCCATGCGACACAATTCGACATGGGCGCAGGCCGGCATAGTGCTGAACCGGTGTTCATCCCCAGAGACACAGCACAGGCAGAGGACGACGGTTATCTGATGACGTATGTGTTCGACGAAAACACCAACCGCACTGACCTGGTCATCCTCGATGCAAAGGATCTGGCACGGCCTGCCCTGGCGCAGGTTCATCTACCGGTCAGAGTGCCTTACGGTTTTCACGGTAACTGGGTGCCGGATTCGACGACCGCGCCCGCCTGAAGATTGATCAGGTCAGCGCGCAGTTGGTGTAACATTCTGGGAGCTTCAACTCATGGATCGCACCTGATGGCAGATCAAGAAAAACCATTCAGAAGGCTCAGTGCAGACGAACTTCAAAGGTTCGCCGACGATGGGGTAATTTGCGTTCGCGACGCTCTCCCGGCACTGTGGCTACGCCGGATCGAAGCGGGTATAGACAATGCTTACAGCAAACCGAGCAGTATCGGTGACATCGTCTCGATGAAAGATCGCGGGTTCATGGGTGATCTTTTCATGTGGATGCGCGATGATAATTTTCGCTCGGTGGTGTTCGACTCTCCACTTGCCGGGCTCGCCCACCAGGTGCTCGGGTCAGAACGTGTAACCCACTGGTACGATCAACTGTTCGTCAAAGAACCTGGTGCAGAAGTTCCCACACCGTGGCATCACGATCTGACCTTCTGGCCGGTATCCGGAAGGCAGATTGTGAGCATCTGGATCCCGCTTGATCCGGTTACCCGATCATCCAGTGGTCTAGAGTATGTCCGCGGATCGCACAAATGGCCTAACCGGTACAAAGCCATCACACCAGACTTTAATGCCTATATGGTGAACCCGGAGCTTGAGGATCTTCCTGACATAGACGCGCACCGGAGCGACTATGATCTTCTGGACTGGAACATGCAGCCCGGCGATGCCCTGGTGTTTGACCCGCTGATCATTCATGGCTCGTCAGGGAACACATCAACCACCACACGCCGTCGAGCGCTCGCCAGCCGCTGGGCAGGCGACGATGTAGTCTACAACCCGCGCAAACATACCATGCCTCTGCCGGGCGATCATGGGCTTGAACCCGGTGATCCACTGGGAGGGTCAATGTTCCCAACCGTCATTCCCGCGGCTGGTTGATGACCCTGGCTTTCAGTTGATCTCGAGCCCCTGCATGGAACCCTCTTCGCGCCAGGCGTTAACAATCCTGAAGTAAGGGTTCGACCCCTTGCCGTAAGCACCATTCTGGATGCTCTTTGGATTCGGTTTACCTTCGTTGTTGTAGTAACCGGGTGTGCAGGACGCAAGATATTCTTCGTTGTAACGCGCAAGAGTTATGATTTCCTCAACCCAGGCATCTTCGGCTTCCTGGCTTGCTTCTATGGTTGCGATGTTGCCGCTGAGAGCCTGGTTGATGATGTAACAGATGTGGTGGGCTGCTTCGTCCATGGCGTGTGGAAAATTAGTGGTGAATGCTGCCTGTGAATTGCTCATGACAAACAGGTTAGGAAAACCACGCGTATGCAGACCATGGAAGGTCCGCATTCCGTCGGCCCACTTGTCACTCAACTTGAGACCGCCTTTGCCAATCAGATCATAACCGGCACGGCGGGTGTACTCCGTGCCAACTTCAAAACCGGTCGCAAAAATGATGCAGTCGACTGGATATTCCACACCATTCGCAACCACACCCTTTTCGGTGATACGTTCTACGCCCTGTCCGGCCGTATCGATCAGATCGACATTGTCGAGGTTAAACGTCTGCAGATAGGCATCATGGAAGCACGGTCGTTTGCAGAATTGCCGGTAGTAGGGTTTGAGCGCTTCGGCAGTCGCCGTGTCTTCCACCAGGGTGTCCACCCGGGCGCGGATCTGCTCCATTTTCTGAAAATCGGCAAGTTCCATTAGTTCCGGCACTTTCGACCAGTCAGTGTCTTTGCCACGGTAGTTGGCCATGGAGATCAGGTTACGGATAATCTCGGTCCAGCCGTCGTGCACCAGGTCTTCTTCCACGATTCCGCCGGAACACAGCGTGTTGAAATTCTCCATCCGCTTTCGTTGCCAGCCTGGCTCGAGTGATGCTGCCCACGTCGGATCTGTCGGCCGGTTAGCCCGCACATCGATTGACGAAGGCGTGCGTTGAAAGACGTACAATTGACGCGCTGAAGCACCCACATGCGGCACACACTGCACCGCCGTCGCACCGGTTCCGATAATCGCGACCCGTTTGTCTGCAAGACCGCTCAAATCGCCATCCGGTCCACCACCGGTGTATTGATAATCCCAGCGGCTGGTGTGAAATGTGTGCCCCTTATAGGTCTCGATCCCGTCAATCCCGGGTAGTTTTGGCCGGCTGAGCGGTCCATTGTTCATGATCACGAACCGGGCGCGCATCGCATCATCCCGATTTGTGTGCACAATCCACCGCGCGGCCACCTCATCCCATTCAAGCCCCGTTACCTGGGTCTGAAAGCATGCGCATCGATACAGGTCGTACTTTTCACCGATATTGTGGCAGTGCTGCAGAATTTCCGGTGCGTGGGTGTATTTCTCTTTCGGGACGAAGTCGAGTTCTTCCAGAAGTGGCAGATAGATGTAGGATTCGGTATCACAGGCGGCACCCGGATAGCGGTTCCAGTACCAGGTGCCACCAAAATCACCGCCTTTTTCGATGATCCGCAGGTTCTGCACACCGGCTTCACGCAACCGCGCACCGGTGATCAGACCACCAAAGCCACCACCGATGATCAGCACATCTACCTCATCACGAAGCGGCTCGCGATCGATCACTGCATCAATGTAGGGGTCGTCTACATAGTGTGAAAAGTCGCCTTCCACCTGCCGATACTGGGTGTTTCCGTCCGCGCGTAAACGCTTGTCGCGTTCGATTCGGTATTTTTCGCGCAATGCATCGGGATCGAAGCCCAGGTCGGTCGCGTCGCTTTTCTGCATAGCTCATTAGCCTCCAGGCAAATGATCAGAATACACGGATGACTTGCTCATCGAAACGCTGGAAATTCCCACTTGAACCACCCCTGATGGGCGAGAGGATCCGGAATCCCTTACCCCCCTCCAGAAGATTTCTGCATTTCATAGGTTAGATGACGGGAGGCGCGTGCGTGCAACTCCCGTCATGAGCCGGCGAATACCCTAAGACGTACGAAGAGCGTCGCGGATCTCGGTCAACAGAACAACTTCAGTACTCGGCGGTGGCGGTGCCGCGGGTTCAGCTGGTGGTTCTTCTTTTTTCAGCGAGTTCATCGCCTTGACCACCATGAAGATTGCAAACGCAATGATCAGAAAGTCTACAAGGGTCTGCACAAACGCACCGTACTTCAATGTGACCGCTGCGGCATCGGCGGTCGCTTCGCTTAGAGTAACCGCAAGGTCGCTGAAGTCGACGCCTCCGAGAATCAGGCCTATCGGAGGCATCAGTACGTCGGCTACGAACGACGATACAATTTTGCCGAATGCACCGCCCATCACAATACCGACAGCCATATCAACTACGTTGCCGCGCATGGCAAAATCTTTAAATTCGGTAAGCATGCTCATGCTTTCCCCTCTTGCGTTTACTTGTCAAAGCCCCCTCGGCTTCTCCATGACAGCAGTTATAGCATCGCGTTAAAACGTCTACAACTCATTGATTTTACTGGCTTCCTGCACTCCGCCAGTTGCGCAAGACCATGAACGCGATAAACCCGAGGGTAACTAACTGCACGGGTGCCCACCACACAGGCCAGAAAGCGGGTTCGCCACACACAGTCAGCAGGGTTGACGCAACAGACCAGATTGCCAGAGGAACAAAGGCAACCAGAGGCAGTGGGTGTACAGCACCAGCCAGGCAACAAAGCTGCAGCCGAGACGCAGCAGAGTTTCAGCAAGGCTCATTGGTATCCCTGGGCGAGCAAACTTCGAAAAAGTGCGCTAGGGTTGGAAACAGATGCTAATTGACAGGCTGTTTTGAGAGGAAAAGAGATGAACAAAAGTCTGATAGTGATCACGTTAGTGCTCGTCTGCGCGACGGTCCACGCCAGTGAAATGCCGACAGTAAAACCGGAAAAGGTGGGGATGTCGAGCGAGCGAATCCAGCAGGTCGAGCGAATGAATCAGCGTTACATTGATGAAGGTAAAATCGTCGGCCTGGTTACCGCTGTAGCCCGTGATGGAAAGATCGTGTATTTCAACTCCGCCGGGAACAAAGGCTCCGAAGATCCGCGACCGCTGGCGGAGGATGATCTGTTCCGGATCTATTCCATGACCAAACCGATCACGGCAGTGGCCGCAATGCAGCTTTATGAGCAGGGTAAGTTTCAACTCACTGATCCGGTTTCTAAGTTCGTCCCGGAACTTGCCAACCTCACTGTTATGAAGGACGGGGTTAGAACGCCGGCAAAGACGCAGATGACCATGCAGCAGTTACTCAGCCACACGGCCGGTTTTTCCTATGGCTTCGATGCGAACAATCCGGTGGACAAGCTCTATATCGAGGCGGATCTGTGGGGTTCGGCGGACCTGGATGACTTTGCCAGCAGGCTGGGTCAGCTACCGCTGATGTTCGAACCGGGCGAGCGCTGGCACTATTCTGTGGCCGTAGACGTTACCGGTCTGGTGGTGCAACGGCTCAGCGGTCAGCGTTTTGACGAGTACCTGAGCGAGCACATCTTTCAACCGCTGGGCATGGTCGACACCTTTTTTGCCGTTCCCGACGTCAAACAGTCCCGCTTTCTGCCAAACCATTTTCTCGATCCGGAAACAAAAAAGCCCAGGTCGGTTGCCCCGCAAGGCAGCACCGAGGCAGGTGCAGAAATTTTTGCCAACTGCCGGGCGATGTGTGATTACAACGACGTGACATTGTTTTCCGGTGGTGGTGGGCTGGTGTCGACTGCCATCGATTACCTGCGATTTGCCGAAGCCATGCGCAATGGCGGCGAACTCGATGGCGCCCGGATCTTAAGTCCAAAAACCGTTGCCTATATGGCAACCAACCATCTTCCGGCGAGTGTCTCGGGCGGGGGCTCAGGCGAGCAGCCGACTCTTGTTGACCAGCCCCTAACCGGGTTCGGCTTCGGTCTCGGCTTCGGGCTCGTCACCGATACCGCCGCAAGCGGTGTGATGGGAAGCGTGGGTGAGTACTACTGGGGTGGCGCTGCCGGGACCGTTTTCTGGATTGATCCGGTTGAACAGATTGTGGTGGTCAGCATGATGCAGCTGATGGGCGGTTGGCCATCCTATCGGCCGGACCTCAGAGTCGCCACCTACCAGGCCCTGCTCCGGACGTACTAACGGCGATCACCGTTTGAGGAGCGATAAGGATTGCGACAGATCCCGTTGGATCTGTCGCAAAAAAAAATCAGACCCCGCGACTCAATCCTCCACGAGCCTGCGATACAGATGCCAGGTTGAGTGGCCCAGTATCGGCAGGATCGCAGCAAGACCAATCAGGAACAGCGCCGCACCCACGGCGAGCAGCGCAACCACAACCAATGCCCACACAGCCATGGTCAGCGGATTGGTCGTCACCGCTCTCACGGACGCACTGACGGCAGTGAACGAACTCGCCGGTTTGTCCAGCAACAGTGGGAATGCAACCACAGAGATCGCCAGAGCGGTAAATGCAAACAGAAAACCAAGGGCGGTTCCATAGAGCGCAAAGCCCACCCCTTCTCGGGTTGTGAGCATATCGGTCAGAAACACCGACATCGATTCCGGCGGGACCTCACCAAACACGCCGAAGTAAAGAAACTGCGCCATGTAAACCCAGGCCACATAGAGCAGCATCATTACAATCGACAGTAACACGATCGGTGCGAACGAAGAGGTGTGAACAAAGTTAAAGGCCGACTGCCATCGCAGGTCCAGACCCTGCTCACGCCGCCTGCTCATCTCAAACAAAACAACCGACACAACCGGGCCGATCAGGGTCAACCCGGCAACCACCGGAAACGCGAGATACAGCAGATTCTCGCCGAGAATGATCCGCGTGAAAAGCAGTGCGAACAGTGAGTACATCACGATCAGGAACAACCCGAAGCTGGGTTTAGCGTTAAAGTCGTGGTACCCCTCAATCAACGACTGGCGCAGATCATTGAGGCCGATCTTGCGGATCCTGATGTCGTTTGAGGAGATTTGCAGGTCGCTGAAAAGAACTTCTTGAGCCATGAGGAAACCCTCGTTTGTTAGCTTTGAAAAGTCTTCAACCACGGTGACGTAATACCGCTGACACCGGGTCGATGTTTCGAACTCCGGACCATTGAGTATACGCGCAATCCAGGTTCTTTCCAGAAGAAGCCCCACACGACCGGGATCAGGGCCTGGCAGGCCACTGACCCGATCTGCGATCCGGTCGGTTAGATGCGCAAAATGCTCCGATAGTCAGCCACGCCGACAGAAAAACTGGTGTTTTCCTGCAGGTGAACCCGCAACCCCTCAAGCGCCTCGGGGTCGCCATGAACAAGTTGAATCGCTGTGGACGAACTCACTTGCGATCGTTTCAACCAGTCAGTCAACTCAAGGTAGTCCGCGTGACCCGACAGACTGGATATGACCTCCACCTTTGCCTTGACCGGAAACCACTCACCATGGATCTTCACCGAACCCGCACCAGCGAGCATTTTCGCACCGCGGGTTCCTCCGGCCTGATAACCGGTGAATAACACAGTGGTCTTCGACTCACTAAGAAGGCGCTTGAAATGGTGAAGTATCCGTCCACCCGTCGCCATGCCGCTGCCAGCGATAATGATGTGGGGAAACGCCTGCTCGGTGATTGCCTTGGACTCGTCGACGCCTCGCGTAAACGTGACAGCTCGACACATATCACGACACTCGTCATCGCTCAATCTGTGGTGGTCGTGAAAGCGACAGAACATATCCGTTACATCAATCGCCATCGGACTGTCGAGATAGATCGGCATTCTGGGTATGGCTCCTTTCGCCATCAACCTGACAAACAGATGCTGCAGTGCCTGAGCCCGGCCCAACCGCAAAAGCAGGTATCAGTAAAACACCACCTCTACGCGCAATCCCTAAGGCCAGATCGGTAAGCCGCGTAAAAGGATCCTGCTCTTCGTGGCGTCGATCTCCATACGTCGATTCCATGAGCAGCAGATCAAGAGGCGGAAGCGGCTCCGGATGAGCATGCTTGCCGAGGTGGGTGTAAATCGGCCCACGATAGCCCTGCTTGTACAGCACAGGCAGACCGTTTCCGTTCCACCTAAAAAAGTGATTCTCATAACTGCCTTTATACTGGTCAATCAGATCCTGACGAACAAACCTGCCAGAACCAGTAATGATCCAAACACAACCAGAACCGTCGTGTCCGCAACGAATTAAGGGAAGATCATCAGGGCAAGGCCGCAGACAAACGGTTCGTCAATCCAACCATTTCAGACAACCGGTCTGATCCAGAACATCGTTAATCCTGGCTTTTTCTGCAGAATCGAGGCCCTTGTACAGACCCTTCAACCTCGAATAACACTTGGCCTGATAGCGGAACGCAGGCTGAGAAAATTCCTGACCCTGGATATCAAGCGTGACCTCGTGGGCATCTGATCTGATTGCCCTTTCGTTTGCGTTGAGAAACGGCAGATAGGTATCGCCGCAGATTCCAAGCAGATCGAGCACCGCAGGAGAAACCGGTTCCGACGCCTGCCTCCAATCACCTGTCAATCCAGACAGGTCATCGAGCTGCCTGATCCAGTGACACACGGTTGGCGCGCGCTGGCGCATCAGCCATTGCGGTGTCGGGTCGTCAGAGAGCGTCTTGAGTTGACCGAACAGACCAAAGTCCCCGATCGATGGTCTGGTGCCATAAAGAAACTGACCATAACCAACCTGTGGCTCGAGCGCGTCCAGAACCCGCTCATAAGACCTTTCAATAACCGGCTTGTTTGCCTCGGTGCAACCAACCAGAGCCATGCGGCCAACCTGGCGATCAGTAATCTGATCAGCGAACGCCTGCCTGGTCGAACGCGAAGCGTTCGGTCCGACCACCTGATCACTGGCAATCCAGAACGAACTGAAACCGCGATCAGTTGCATAAAACCAGCGGTAGTGGAACATCGCCTTGGTCAGCCATTCATCGGCAAAGTCTTCGATCAGCTCAGCCAGAAATCGATCGCCGCGATCATCAGGCAAAACCGATCGATCATCCGCGTGGCGGGCTTCCAGTTCGTAGATGATCGGTGTGGAGTCCACCATCCAGTCTGCATCATCAGCACCGCGAACCATCGGTATGATCGATGGGCGGACATGGGCAACTTCGTCGCGCACCGCGCCGTTGCGCATCTCAAATATGTGCGGAAGGCGCCGATAGCGGAACACTGCGCGCATTTTCATTGAGTAGGGTGAGCCGAGGCCTCCAACGATACGATAATGTTTCTGCACTAGATGATCTCCATGGCAGGTGCTTATTCCTGCCCGCCAGCACCAACCGTGGAGATGATGTCCTGCTCCAGCAGACGGGCACCGCGCATGATGTTGCCCAGTGCATAGTTGCCTTCATGACAGGCGTATTCAAACACCTGCTCATCGCTTGATCGCCAGACGTACTCGCCTGTCCACGGTGCGGTCCAGACCCCGGGATTCTCAACCGTAAAGCTGTATAGTACGTCACCCTGTTCTGTGAGGCTGAAACGTTCGACAACATGATTGGTTTCGGGCGATCCGCGACGACTGGTTTCGGGCCTGAAGTTGGTGGTATCTACAACTAAGGTATCGCCTTCCCACCAGCCGATCGAATCTCCTAACCATTTGGTCACATGCGCGGGCAGGTGCTCGGAATTCATGCGTACAATTCGCGCATCGTGCACCATCTCGATCAGGATCATCACGTGATCTTCGGTTTGAACGATTCTCTTAAAATTGTTGTAGAGGCTTGGCAGCACCGGTGCGACCCCGGTGAAACCCAACAGGCATCGCTCTGCGGAGTTGCGCTGCTCCATGTTGTCAAACGGGCCTTCTCCCTCACCTTTCTCGTTCAGCCACCAGGCGGTTCCATCGTTGCCACGCGCGAATTCAGCGAACTGACTAGCCTGATTTGCCTGAGCCTGCGGTGTCATCGGCGGCATACGGCCATTGACCGGATCGATGATGATCGATGTCCGAAATTTGCCCTCAACGGTAAAAGCATCGGTTCCGCGATCGATCCAGAATGTGTTGTAACCCCCAACATTCCCTGAGGCTCCCTGGGAACCATCGCCCCCGTCAGGTGGCGCATCCCGCTCGGGATTACTCACGGAGCCGCTGGCGGCCATACGCGTTCGTTCTTCAGTAGCGATCTTTTCAGCTTCTTCCTGGGTCAGGTAAAGGTTTTCACCGTAGGCGGTCGGACGCTGTAGTGGGGTCAGAGTAGCTGCGTCATAGGTCCCGGATAGATCAGGCCGACCGGCAGCAGTTCTCTTGTGTTCACCTGCCGTTGCAGGTGCAACAGCCAGGGTTGACGCGACTAACAGCACCAAACCGATTTGCGTACAGATTCTGATGCTGATCACATTCCCTCCGAAACTAACTCACTTGAGATGCCTGGACTATAACCGATGATCCGTCGAGCGCGGAAGACGGTCGTGAGCTATCCGGATCAATCCGTACTACCATTAAGCGCGTAGCCCCCAGCCATTTTAAGAGTGTGGATTAAGAGTGTGGATTTGAAATGCCTGATCTGGATTTGCTGATTCGCGGCGGAACCGTCGTCACTGTTGGTGGAAGATCTACTGTTGACGTGGGAATCAGCCAGGGTCGGGTGGTTCAGATGGGCGGCAAGATGCGGGCGGTGCGGGAGATTGACGCATCCGGTCGTTTCATTACCCCAGGGGGTGTTGACCCGCACGTGCATCTCACTCCGCCTACTCGACAGGCCGACGGCTGGAAATGGGCCGACGACTTTGAGAGCGGGTCTCGCGCGGCGGTGGCCGGAGGCATCACCACAGTTGGCAACATGTGTTTTCCCGAACGCAACGAATCCATGGCGGATGCCATCGAAAGGGATAACGCCGAAGCAGACAGCATGAGTATCGCCGACTACTTCCTGCATCCGGTGCTTATGCACCCGGATGAGGAGAACCTGGCCACCATCCGCCCGCTGCACGCCGAGGGCCACACCTCCATCAAGTTTTTTCTTTCCTTCAACAGTTTCGATCGGCACGTTCCAGATTTCCTTGCTGCCATGCGCATCGTCAAACAGGCCGGTGGTATCGCCATGATTCACTGTGAGGATGCCGCAATAATGCAGTGTTGCTGCACTTTGTTGCGCGAAGCCGGAACTCTTGGACCGAGCTACTATCCACAGACCAGGCCAGTCCACGCCGAAACTGTCGCCACCCATCGCGCGGTGGGTTTCAGCGAGACCACCGGTTGCCCGAGCTATGTGGTTCACCTGGCAAGTGCGCAAGCACTGGAAGCCTGTCACGAGGGACGCCGCCGCGGTGTTCCTGTGTATGTTGAAACCAGGCCGATGTATCTGCACCTCACGCGGGCGCGGTTCGACGAGGAGCAGGCGGCAAAGTATGCGGGCGCGCCACCTCTGCGCGACCAATCGGATGTGGATGCCATGTGGGCAGCCCTTGCGTTTGGCAACATCGATACGCTGGCTACCGATCACGCACCGTGGTTGCTCGCTGAAAAACTCGACCCGGCACTCGACGCAACAAATCTACGCCAGGGTGTAGCCGATCTGGAGACGAGCTTACCAATGCTCTACTCAACCGGTGTGTTAACTGGTCGAATCAGTCTGGAGCAGTTTGTCGCTGTCACTTCCACCAACCCGGCAAAGCTCTTTGGTCTTTACCCACGCAAGGGATCGATCAACGTCGGCTGCGACGCCGATATGGTGATCTGGGATGATCACGAAACCCGGATCATCGATGGTTCGACCATGCACAGCCGGGCAGACTATTCACCTTACGACGGCTTTCAAGTCACCGGCTGGCCGGCGTTCACGATCAGCCGCGGCGAGGTTGTCGTGGAGGGTAAAACCGTTGCGGGGTTACCCGGTCGGGGCGCGCTTATCAGACGCGGACCACACCGGGCGATATGACAGAAGAAACCATTCATCGCTTGTTCTGAACCAGACCTCGCCTGTGCCTCTTCACCTGATCGCCAGCGGTTCAAGCGGCCGGATCTCCGTGGGCAGATCCAGCGCCCGCCATTGATCCAGGCCACCAGCAAGAGGTGCAACATCAAACCCCGCTTGCTTAAACTTAAGCGC
>JAQBYL010000103.1 GCA_027622495.1 Pseudomonadota bacterium | reverse complement strand
GCAGTTCATCGTGTGGCAGCGAAGAACGCTTGTGCCCGCCGTCATGCCTGACCTCACCACCAACCAGACATTCACTGATGGCAATAACCAGTGGAGCCTGCGGAAGAGCCGGTAAATCCTCGAAAAACGAGCTCAAGAGAGACCTCTATGCACTATGCTTTAATTCCTTTCAACATCGGGTTCAACAGGAGCGCGGGGGTTTGTCACGGTATTCTTTGTAGGCTGCATCCTGCCCCCATTTTCTGTTTGCCCGGGCTTCCAGCATCCGTACGCCACTGATCTTTGTGAGCAGGAGCACCACGAATAGCGGAGAGCCTAGTGTAATCAACTGCCAGCCTTCGAGTATCGGCCACGCTGCAACTGGTCTGCGTTTCGGGGATCCGCCCTGAAACTCGATTTTTGCTGGTCAGCAACCGCTTCTATGGCGAAGCCAAGCAACCAGACCTGAGGTCATCGCCGCCAAGCCGGCAGCAAAAGTGATGAAAACCCACAAGCCCTGTAAGGTCCATGTCATCAGAAACTGCAGAAAATCAGTCTTGTTCCTGGCAAACCTGCGGTCGTGCCCCTCCTTGATCACCCTTCGGAACAAAAACCCGCCTAATCGCACCGCCCAGATAATCACCATCATCGCCGTGGGCAGTGTGTGCCGGTCGACTCTCTCAGCCGTTACGCTCTATCTCTCCCTTCCTCGCCGGTTCCTTTGGCCTTAAACCCGTGCAGTTCTTTGTTTACGATCTGTTGGCCTGCTCGATCTGGGCCGGTGGTCTGGCGGCATTGGTTTCGGCGCAAATCAGCTGTAAACCGGTTTCATCGGATTACTTGCGACACACGGTGCAGATATTGTGAATGAGTGCATGAACAGATCGGCTTTCGAACCTGGGGGCTGATCTACTTTGCTCTCACAGTATTCGTCATCTGGCCGGCGCTGCCGCGGCAACGAAGCAATAGAAATCTCGCGGCTGTTCGATTTTCATTCCTTGCCAGCTGTGCGGCAAACGGGCTTTGGATCTTCGCGTGGCATTATGATCTGCTGATCGTGTCGCTGGTTTTCATGCTCACCCTTCTCGGCTCCCGGTGACAGTCCGGGCCTGCACAGGTATCGCTGTTAAAAACGCTGCAACGCCGATGGTCAGTCACACTGCCCACGGAATCGCAGCTTTCCGGACCTCCGCAGTAAAAAAAGATCAGTTGGGCCGATCTTATTATCCAGGGATCGTATGACTGGCGATCTCATGTGGACGGCAACCCGCGTGGATCTCGTGTTCGGGTCGAACTCGATCCTGCGCTCGTATGCGGAGGTCTATGCACAGGACGACAACGCAGAGAAGTTCGTGCACGACTTTGTTTTGGCCTGGACCAGAGTCATGAACGCGGATCGATTCGAAACGGCCTGACTCGAAACGGGCATCTCCACAAACGCACTCTCTTTGTGCGGGAGGCCTCTTTTTCCAACCTGGCAAGGCCTACAGTTCGACGCCAAGGCGTGGACACTCAAACTCGCTTTCTTTAGCCTCATTGATTGGATCAGCCGCGAGAGCACGGGAGGGTACTATCAGTATGAGCGAAGCATTTACCATCGAGGACGTAAGCTATTCGCGTTTCGTATTCGAGCGCGACGGCCGCGTTCTGACCGCCGCCATCTCATCAGACCATCCGGTCAATGGCGTGGACGGGCCGATGCACGACGAGCTGGCCAGGGTTTTTACTGACCTGCAGCGCGACAGTGAAAGCGACATCATTATTCTCACGGGTAAGGGCCGAGCCTTCTGTGCAGGGGGTGATTTCGACTGGTTCGAAGAGCAGATCGCCGATCCTGCGAAGTTCCGCTCGATTGCATGGGATGCCAAACGGATCGTCTCGAGCCTGTTGGAAATGGAAAAACCGATTCTGTGCCGCCTGAACGGCGCGGCGGCCGGCCTGGGTGCAACGATCGCATTACTGTGCGACATGATCGTTGCCGACGAGCGGGCAGTGATTGGTGACCCGCACGTAAAGGTGGGCCTGGTAGCCGGTGATGGCGGCGCTCTGATCTGGCCGCAGCTGATTGGCTACGCCAAGGCCAAAGAGCTGCTGATGACCGGCGATCTGTTGACCGCAAAGCAGGCGCAGGATCTGGGTCTGATCAACTACGCCGTGCCAACCGATGAGCTCGACAGCAAAGTGCAGGAGTTGGTTACCAAGCTGCAGGGCAATCCCCGCTGGGCCGTGCGCTGGACCAAGACGGTTACCAACATTCCCTTAAGGGCTCTGGCGGCTCAAATGATGGATGCCGCAGTGGGTTGGGAAAGCGTGTCCAACTTCCACGCCGATCGCAAAGAAGCGGTAGCCGCTTTTCGTGAGAAGCGCCCTCCCAAGCTGACAGGCGAATAGTGCGCAGGAGCAGAACATGACCAACTTTGCACCGGAAGCAGAACACATCGGTCAGATCCGCAATCAGCTGCAGCGTTTTCTGGCCGCCAAAGTGCCCCGCGAAAAACGTGTTCAGTGGGATCGCGAGCACACCTGGCCGCGCGAGTTGTTCCGCGAGATTGCTGAGATGGGTCTGATCGGGCTGACCATACCAGAACAATACGGCGGCACAGGGCAGGATCTGATGGCGGCTGTGGCGGTGATTGAAGAACTGACCCAGATCGGCCCGTTCCTTGCCGGCCCCTACATTCATGCCGCGTTTTACGGTGGCATGAATCTGTCTGAGAACGGTTCACCTGAACAAAAAGCGGAATTGTTACCCCGTATTGCCAAAGGCGAGACGTTGCTCTGCTACGGGTTATCTGAACCCAATGTTGGTGGCGATCTGGCCAGCGTTGAAACGCGAGCCGAGATGCGTGATGGGGAAATCGTGATCAACGGTAGCAAGCGTTGGTGCACGGGCGCTGACTGGTGCGACTACATCTACTGCCTGGTCAGATCTGGCCCGAGCGACGCGCGTTACAAAAATCTGACGTTCCTGCTCATTCCCACCGATGCACCTGGTGTGACCATGCAGCCAATCGATCACATCAACCTGCGCTATACGGCGTCAATGGATGTGTACTTTGATGATGTGCGCTTGACTGAAGATGCGATCGTGGGTGGCCCGCAGATGTGGAACCAGGGCTGGAAACTACTGGCCGGTCGCGCCCTGGATGTGGAAAAAATCGAGATTACTGCTGTGGCTTACGGTACAGCACGGGCGGCCGTGGCAGAGGCATGGCAGTACGCTCAGGAACGCAAACAATTCGGTAAGCCCATAGCAGAGTTTCAGGCCATTCGTCACAAGCTCGTCACCGCGCGCACCAGGCTGCAGGCGTCACGGCACATGTTGTATCACGGTGCGTGGCTCGCAAACGAAGGTCTACCCTGTTCCGTTGAGACCTCTATGGCGAAATTGTTCGTTGCCGATGCAGGTGTAGAGATTGCGCTCGCTTGTCAGCAGGTGATGGGTGCTTACGCTCTGTCTGACGCCTATGATATGGAGCGAAACGTACGTGATCTGCTGGGTATGCCGATAGTCGGTGGATCGTCGGATATGCAGAAGAACAACATCGCAAGCCTGCTGAAGCTGTAGTGGGAGGTGATCAGGCTGTGTACCTTGCGCAGCAATCAAAGTCGAAGGAGACAATGCAATGAGCAATACGACCAGCGATCTTTACCAGGCCATGAGCACTTTGCGCGCGGTGCGCCGTCTTCGACCAGATCCGATCCCCGATGACGTGTTGCAACGCATACTGCAGGCGGCTGCCTGGGCACCTACCGGCGGCAACGTGCAGCCCTGGCGGGTGGTGGTTGTACGAGACGCGCAAAAAAAGCGCGCGATTGGTGATCTCTACCGACCGCAGTGGGGTAAGTATTCAGTCGGTTCGCGCAAGATGCTGGAGCGCATGCAGGGTGAGCCTCGCGCTAAACAGGAACGCATGCTGGCGGCGGCAGATCATCTGGGTGAGCACATGGGTACCGCGCCCGTCCTGCTGGTGTGGTGCTTCAATCCCAACAACATGGCAATTACCGACGCAGACATGTCGCGGCCCAGCGTGGTTGGTGGCGGATCGGTTTATCTGGCTGTGCAGAATGCACAGCTCGCCTGTCGAGCAGAGAACGTGGGCTGCGTGCTCACAACACTGCTTTGCTATGACGAAGACGCCATCAAGGAACTGCTGGGGATACCCGATGACTGGTATACCTGTGGTGTGATGCCGATTGGTTATTCCGTCGGGGGAGGTCATGGGCCGATCAGTCGACGGCCGGTCAGTAAACTTGCGTTCGCGGATACGTTCGGAGAAGGCATCGATCTGTGAAGCATGAGTGACCTGACTGCATCGCAGGCCCCTGCCTCCAGTCCTGCGACTGCTGGTGCTGCCAGCAATTCCAGCTCTAAAAGGGAACGCCTGAAGCTCAGCGTCATCTGGAACTACACCCTGTCTCGTGTGGCTTTCTCGCTGATGGGCGTGATGTTCGGCGTGTATCTGATGAAGAACGCAACCGACGTGCTTCTGATCGCCCCAGCCATCATGGGCACTTTAATTGCAGCGTCCAGGCTCTGGGACGGTTTCACTGATCCGCTGGTCGGCTATCTGTCTGACCGGGTCCAATCCCGATTTGGTCGCCGCCGCGTGTGGCTCTACGCTTCTGCCCTGCCCATGGCCATGGGTTTGGTGATGATCTGGGCGCCGCCAGGCGATCTCACCGGTTTCTGGCTGGTGGTGTGGATGGCTGTGGCGCTGCTGGTCTACGAAACCGCCAGTACGGCCTATCTCATTCCTCACGGAGCTCTCGGCATGCAGCTCACGCCCGACTACCACCAACGTACCCGCCTCTTCGGCTACGCCCACATGATCGGCTTCATCGGTAGTGTGCTGGGCCTGTGGCATGCTGCAGTTCATGACCATGGCCGAAGACAAGCGCGCCTGGACCGCTGCTTTGCTGCTGTCCACCATTCCCTTTGTCGGTTTCTATCTGCTTGTTACACCTGGCGTGACGTTCTGGGTGTTGACCTTTTTTACCGGTTTTCTGGCTGGCTGCGGCTCAGTGGTGCAACCGGCCATACAGGCTGACGTGATCGATTATGACGAACTCACCACGCACGATCGCAAAGAAGGCGCTTACCTTGCGGTATGGAACCTGGTGCGCAAGTGCTCATCATCGCTGTGCGCGCTGCTTCCGGCAGCCAGCTATCTGATCGGCGGCCTGCTTTTCGCGCGTTTTGCGTTCAATGAGGCCGAGCATCTGGCTGCAAGACGGGTGATCGACGAACGCGCCTGACTTCGTATGAACCGTCAGCCGACAGGCTGCGTTAAAACACCGGCGCGGTTTCCGAAAAAGACTCACGCAGCATCAGGCGGTCGTAGCAGGCCGCGAGCTGAGGTCGATCGGTGCGCCATTCGTCCTCCGGGTGACGCCAGTTGGCATAACCCAGTGATGAGATCACTGCAATGGATGCAAGCGTTATCGCCGCGCCCTCGCGCATCACCGCGTCATTGCGCGCCACAGCTTGCTCCAGAACATCGTAGCAGCGCTGTGCACGTTTCGATTCCCTGGTGAGAACTGCCTCGGAGCGAAGCGCCTGGTCGCGCTGATTTTTTTCCATGGAGCGCACGAACATGGAATCCATCAGAACACACGCCACCGACTCAAGAGCGACACAGGCAAGCTTCTCCTGCGGATCCCGCGGCAGCAGTTTGCCGCCAGAGAGATCATCAAAATAGCGGGTGATGATCAGAGATTCACACAGCGATACACCCGTGTCGGTCACCAGGATCGGGATCTTGCCACCGGGACCCAGGACCAGGAGATCATCAAAGCTCTTGATGAAAACCTCTTCGATCCGGTCCATCAGCCCACCTTCCCGCGCCGCGACTCGTGCGCGACGTCCGTATGGCGAGTTGCCGCTCATGTAGAGTTTCATATATTGCGCTCAATATCCGTATGGCATCGTAACCCAATGAGTCGCTGTATCTCAAAGCAACCCCTGCTAGTCTCTACAGTTTCACGGCCACTCACTGCACAAATCGGGAGACATACATGAGCGAAGCCAAAGTCGTTAAAACCATCAAAGCATCCGCCGACGCCGTCTGGGAACAACTCGGCGACTTCGCCAGCATCAAGGCTGGTGGTGCCATCGAATCCGTGAGCTACGATGGCGCTGGTGTAGGCATGACACGGACCATCGTCATGGGCGGCGGGCCTGTCGTGGAGCGGTTGCAGGCGCATGACGACGGTGCGCGGACCTTTACCTACGCCATCATCAATGAAGACTGTCCACTGCCCTTCAGCGACTATTCGGCGACCGTCATCGTCTCCGACAATGGCGATGGGACCAGCACCGTGGACTGGACCGGGACATTCGTGCCGCGTGGGGTGGCCGAAGAGAAGGCGATTGACATGGCAACCGGCATTTACGCCGGCGCCATCAAAGGGGCTCGCATCGCACTCGGCGTAGACTGATCGGCTCTTCAGCCTGACTCATTGCCGCAGCATCGTTCATGGAACGTCGCAAATAACGGAGCAGCATTCAGATGGCGGATGGCGCGACAACGCGCCGGAATATATGAGGCTCGTCGCTGCTCTGGTGGTATCGAACGGAAACTCGATCATCGGTGCCGGTAGATCGAGACCGAATGATTCGAAACAACACGGCGACGTCGGGCGAACAGTGGCAAGATCGCAAGGGCCCGTTCAGGCGACCACGCAGGTACCGGCATTCCGCCGTCCAGCAGTTTAAGACCAGCATCGCGCAAAGCATCCAGATACACAGGTGGCAAAAAATGCCCGCGCACATCAATAGTCCTGGGCTTATTCACAGGGTCAGACTCAGTCTGATTTCACGGGCATGTCTATGCCGAACTCCGCCAGCACTTCTGCATTGTGTGCACCCAGTGTCGGCGGCGCCTGATAGAGGGTCGTTGGTGTCTTGCTGAATTTGATCGGGTTGGCGGCGAGACGAATGTCCGGGTTATCGCCACCAGGATGGCAGGTTTCCAGCATCTGGCGGGCGGCGACATGCGGGTCTTCAAAGATGTCCGCCATGTTCTGCACGGGGCCCGCAGGAATACTCCCGTTCAGCTTTTCCATAACCTGTGCGCGGGTCAACTGCTTCGTCCAGGCACAAATCTGTTCTTCGACCCAATCAACGTTCTTGAGTCTGGCTGCATTGCTCGCGCTGCGTTCGTCGGCCATCAGGTCCGGCCGCTCCATCGCCGCGCACAGCAGGTCCCAGTGATGCGGTTGAACCGCCGCCAGTGCGACACGACCATCCCGGGTAGGAAAGAGATCAAACGGATAAAGTGTCATGGCCCGCTGCAACCCTGCCGGGTTCGGCTTCCCGGTGAAACCATATTGCGCCACCGCACTCTTCTGCAGGGAGAGCATCGCGTCGTACATGGAAACATCGAGGAACTGACCTTTGCCGGTGCGCTGCGCGTTGTGGATCGCCGACACCACACCAAGTGCCATCAACGTACCGGGAAAGATGTCGGCAAATGCCGGTGTTACCAGATTGTCATTGGCATGCACCAGACCACCGAAACTCTGTGCTGCTGCATCCAGACAAGGCCACTCGGCATAAGGACTTTCGCCGGTGCGTGGATCACCGAACCCGCGCACACACGCGTAGATGATCTTCGGATTGCGTTGCGCGATCACCTCATAACTCAAACCCAGGCTGTCCATGACCCCGGCGCGCATGTTTTCGACGATGGCGTCAGCCTGATCACACAACTGCAGGAAGACATCTTTGTGGACGGCATCCTTCAGATCGAGGCAAACGCTGCGTTTGTTACGGTTGACTGCCGCAAAAGGAGCCCCGAAGTCAGTGCCTGCTTCACGGTCCTCATAAGGCGAAGCATGGTCCGGCAGAAACGGTGGAATATTGCGGTAACCGTCGCCACGCGGCGGTTCGACCTTGATCACCCGCGCCCCCAGGTCAGCGAGAAGGCTCGCACCATAGGGTCCGGCGAGCGCCATCGTGCAATCGATGATGGTCAGATCTTCAAGAGGGCCACGACGCGCAGTGTTCGACATGCTGGTAGATCCAATGCTTCTTCAGGCTCGCAAGTAAAGGACCAATGGGCAACACAGGTCAAGGAATGCGGAACGCGTGAATCCAAAGCGTGTGGACTCGCCTGCGCAACGCGCATAAGAACATCAGTTCATTGCTCGGCGAGGAACAAGCGGCGCCGAATCGATCAACACACCCTTCGTGTGTAATGTGAGAAATTCACCTTTCGCCACACCGTCTGCGTTTGTACGCTTTGCTGCATCAACGCGGGCTTCCCACAATTCCACGCCAGCTTTCAACAGGTCTTTGCGATAGCTCGCGTACGCCGAATGAACCGATGTGTGGTTGTTGGTGGCCAGTGAGTTGGTCAATATGGTGATCCGTATGCCTCTGGCACGCAGTTCTCTAACCAGCTCAATACCCTTCTTACGCGGTATGAAATATGGCGTGATGATCATCATCTCACTTTCGGCCGCCCGGAGTACATCACGTATTTCGTTGACAGCAATCTGCTGATCGACCGCCACTTGTTCCAGCAGCTTTTCCGGTGAGTCCGTCAACAACCGGGCGGAAGCAGTATAGGGAGGGATTTCCAGAGCAGCGAGTTGCTTAAGCACCGGTGTGTTAATCGCCTCGGAATAGATGGTCTCACCTGCCTCTGCCATTTCGCTCCGGAGTGAGTCGGCTGCGTCAATCCGTTTTTGCCGATCCTTCTCACTAACAAGCGCCTGAATTGGCACCGCGAGCTGGTGATTCCAGTAGGTGTCAAACTGAGCCGATACATCCTTCACTATCGCACCTGCACTCAACATGTCGAAGTCCAGAAATTCACCGCTCTTCTCCAGCTGAAAGTATTCCTCAGCGATGTTGCGTCCGCCAACTACGGCTAGCTGGTTATCGACGATGAAAGCCTTGTTGTGCATGCGTCGATTTGCGAGACTGAAATTGCCCAGGTAGTTGAAGGCGTATATTCCTTTGCGCGAGATGGGGTTGAATACGCGGACTTCGATATTCGGATGGTCATTCAACATGGCCAGATCAATGTCATCCACGGTGGTAAAGATGTCATCCAGCAACAGGCGCACGCGCACACCACGCTCTGCGGTGCCCAGCATTTTGGCTGCGAATACCAACCCCGCTCATGTGGCGACTTCGGTGGCCTCGACCGTTGCGGATGTGTCGCTGATCGCGAACGATGCCTGCCGTGGATAATCCAGAGGGGCGCTGGAACAACCCGCCAGCACCGATATCAACAGCAGAGATACGGTCAGCTGACGCCGCCGGCAGAAAGGAACCTCGGCGGCGTTGACCGGCGATGTGCTCATGGATGTCTCTGTCCTCCCGCCTACCCAACAGCCTGCTTCTCAGGGTATCTTCAAGGCGCTATATACGAACATCAAACTATAAAATGGGAAGAAGATGAAAAGACAGCACATTGACGTCAATGAACAACTGGGCTTTACCCAGATTGTCTCCGTGGAGAAAGGCGGATTAAAGACGCTCTACATCTCCGGGCAGACAGGATCCTCCGGCGATTTGAGGGCGCAGTCTTTAGAGGCATTTGCCAGCCTCAAGAGTCGCCTGGAAACAGCTGGTGCGACGCCGAACGATCTCGTCAAGTTCACCATCTACGTGGTTGACTACTCACCTGACAAGGCGCGCGACGCGTTTGCCGGCATGGCCACACTCGGCATTAACCCCAAAGCACCGCCGGCTGCGACGCTGATCGGTGTGCAGGGTTTATTCATGCCTGAGCTGCAGATCGAAGTGGAGGCCGTCGCTGTGGTCGATACGGAATAACCGATGTAACCGGCGAAGTTGGCGGGGTTTTGTTGAAAACAACATACGCGAATACTTTGCTTGCGGTTGGTATGCTGACTTCTCCAAAAACCCTAGGGAGAGCATCGATGGAGCGTGACAACTATTTAGACGGCATCCGCAGTGCATGGCTGGGTGAACAGCTTGGTGAAGTCTTTTTCAAAGCGCTGGCAGACCGGACCGAAGACAGATCCATGCGATCAACATGGCAAACCCTCGCGAAGCTGGAAAATGTCACCGGTCAAAGGATGGCGGCAGTACTTACGGCTCACGGCGAAGCAGCCACCACTGACGAGGCGATCGAAGTGGGCGACGAGATCGTGAACCGATACGCGGCGGCCTCACATCTTGACTCGATGCTCAGAATGAAGGACGTGGTGGAGAAAGCCATCATCCACTTCGATCAACTTCTTGCCGTTGCTCCGGACGCTGACGTACCTTCGGTACAATTTCTGGTTCATCACGAACAGGCTCTGCTGACCTTCGTGGAACGGGAGATTGCCGGTAATCACGACCATGCGTTGGAGGACGTGCAAAAGCTCCTCACACTCTCCAACAAGGATCCCCATGCTTGACGCACAAGTCGCAAAGATTGCCCACCTTCAAGTCACCGATCAAGGCCATACGATAGACCTGGCGATCCAATGCCATCAGGCAGTCTGTTACTGGCTGTACTGCGAAGCCTTCAGTAATCCACCGACCGGAAATGTTTTTCTGAGCGGTTCATTCGCCAACACACCATCTTTTCTGACTGGTCTGGCCAAAATGGGTAAACCCGTCAAACAGGAAGATCTACGCGGCGGCCGTGTTGAAAAAGGCGAAGTTCTGATCTTTACCGACAACCAACTCGAAGCCAAGCACTCCTGCATTACCAAATCGGGTTCCCTGATTGGCGGCTACAATCAGCTGAACTGGTTCAGTTCACCCGGTATCGCCAGCGACTATACAGAACACGCCTTTGATGACGTTCAATGGGCCAAATCGGGTATCGTGCGGCTGAACACCAAAAAATCCGGGGGCTTCCTGGTGGCAATTCCCGCGCGCCAGGCACTGCTGTATTTTCGCGGTAACTTTAAACCTGCCTGAACCGAACAAAAGACTGGAGGACAACGATGGCATCTGGAACGGCAACGACACTCACAGCACAGGACCGTACGGCCTTGCGCGATTCGGTGAGGCGTCTGCTCCTTGATAAAAGCAAAGAAGTCGATGTGCGTCGCACAATGGAGACCGAGTCCGGCTTTGACGCCGATCTCTGGCGGCAGCTCGGGGAGATGGGTATAACCGGTCTGATGATCGACGAGGAATATGGCGGTTCAGGCGTCAGCTCCGTAGAACTTGAAGCCGTAATGGAAGAAGCCGGTGCCGCCCTTCTATGCTCACCACTGTTGGCGAGCAGTGTCATCACCGCAGAGTTACTTCGAGCCCTGGGGCACGCTGAAACGAACAAGCGTCTGTTGCCCACAATCGCCTCCGGCGAATGCATTGCCTGCTCCGTACTAACCGGTGATGCAGGTGACTGGACGCAAACTGGTGTAGCCATC
>JAQBYL010000102.1 GCA_027622495.1 Pseudomonadota bacterium | reverse complement strand
ACCGGGCGCTTACGGGTGTCTGGTGCCGGTGTCCACACATTCAGATTCAGACAGTCCTCGTCGTGCGCATCAGTGGGCCGGGAATTAAAGGCAAAGCCCAGCGGCCCCATATCCTGCAGGGCTGCCTGCCAGGACTGCTTTCCCCACGCGGTTGTCTCACGCACGCCGCTCCAGGGCTGCGGATCAACGGGCGCTGACCAGCGCAACTCACCGGTGGGCGGGGCAGCGAATGGAATATTCAGAAAAGCGTGCAGTCCCTGGATCAGTTGACCCTGAACTTTACCGTGGGTGGTTTCGACTATGCTCATGATGGTTCGCCTTCGTAGATTGCCTTCGTAAATTGCCTTCGCAGATTGGATGTATCTGCAGATCACTGGCCTCAGTTTTACTCCCGCAGGTCTTAATGTCGAACTTACGCTCGCGATGACCCCGTCCAGACCATCCACACTCTGATCTGCATGTTTCGCAAGAGTATCGTTCTGCGTTGCCCGTTGACAGGCCTTGAACTCAGAGCGAGCGCTTCAAAACCCTTTCCGGGTAAGCAGTGGTCAGACTATCCACACCTGTAGTGAGCGCCTGCTGGATCTGGGCATCGGTATCGGCACCCCAGGTAGAAACGCGGATGCCGAGATCGTGCGCCTGCGCTACCTCGTCGGCACTGATATCGCGAAAGTAAGGCGACCAGTAAGTGCCCCCAGCGGCGGCCACCGCCCGCGCCACGCTACCGCCGAACTCACGCGGATGAAAGTTACCGTACCAGCGGCTGGCGTGATCCGCCGGCATGCGCGCCGAACCATCTGGATTCCTACCGAACCAGACTGGATCAACAGTCAGAAACCCGGTTTGCACATCGGCAAGCGCGCCTTGAACAAGCTCCAGAAGCTGCCAGTCGAACGCGATCAACACGGTGTGTTCACGCATCCAACTCATCGACAGTGTAGCGATGAGCGCTTGCGCATAACTCGCCGCCGCTGTTGAACTGACCAGATCATTGGGATCGGTCTTGGCCTCAAACCACAGCTCCCGGCGCGGGTTATGCGACGCTTTGAAAATCTGCTCGATGTCGGTAAAGGTCGCGATGGCCTCACCTTCCACCGACGCGCGCTGCGGGTAAGTGCGCGCAACCTTTGATCCGGGTTGAACCGACCCAAAGTCAAACTGCTGCAGCTGTGCAAGCGAGCTGTTCTTTATCAGCGGGCCGGGTTCTGAAAGCCACTCACCCTTTGCATTGCGGGTGAGTGCCGGCTTGAGTCGATAGTCATGATGGGCAACGAAGACACCATCAGACGTGAGGTGAAAATCCAGTTCGCATCCATCCACGTCACCAGCAAGCGAGTGACGCACTGCATAGCCGGTATTTTCCGGAAAATGACCGGCACCGCCTTCGCTTGCGATGATGGTTGCAGCGGCGCTGGGCCGGCTTCTGGAAACCACTTCAGACTCAGACATATCCGCCTGGCGCCTGATACCTCGTCGATCTGGTCATCGTCCGTCCCCTGCCAGCGTGCATCAAGAATACGCCTGCAGGGGTCGCTGGTGAAACCGGATCCGGTGTTTGAGAACTTCTTGCGTCGGTCCGGGCAAAATTGACAGCTGTAATGACGTCAGCAACGCCTCGACATTGCACGATCAGTACAGGGGTTTTCCGCTTGTGAATCAAGCTTAAACCTGATCATACTCAAGGCCTCCCGTGCACTTAAGTTTCAGCCCTTGCCCTTTTTCTGCAGCTTTCTCGGCGTTAACTCACACCTCGTGTATGCCTGTATCCACGCGCGCAGGTCAACGCGATGACCTGGCGTCTGCGCCTCGCCTACGCGCTGGGTCAGATGCCCGAGGGGATCAAGTCTGCGGCCTTCGGTTTTTTCCTGCTTTTTTACTACAACCAGGTGCTCGGCATGTCCGGCACCCTGGCTGGTGTCGCGCTGTTTGTCGCGTTATGTCTGGACGCAATCAGCGATCCGCTGGTGGGTTCCTGGTCTGATTTTGCGCGCAGCCGCTGGGGTCGGCGGCATCCGTTCATGTACGCCGCCGCGATCCCGTTCGCCCTCTCATTCTTTCTGCTGTTCACACCACCGGAAGGTCTGGGCGAAATGGGTCTCTTTATCTGGTTGCTGTCGTTTTCCGTTCTCACGCGCACGGCAATGACGTTTTATCAGGTGCCCTACATGTCTATGGGGGCTGAACTCACCGATAACTATGACGAGCGCACTCTGCTTGCGGCCCTGCGCAACGTGTTTCAGCTCCTGGGTATGTTCGCCGTGTTGATCGGCGGTAACATTCTGTTTTTTGGCGCTTCAACCGACTACCCCAATGGTCAGCTCAACCCAGCGGCGTATCTGCCATTTGTGTCGGCGTGCGTTCCGTTCATGCTGATCGGGATCTGGGTCTCTGCCCTGGGCACACACAGTCAGATTCAGTACCTCAGTCAGCCCACCGACGTCCCACGCCCACCCATGCTGCGGGCGGCACTCGGTGATGTCATCACAGCGTTTCGCATACCTGCTTTCACCGCGGTAGTGGGAGCGAGCATTCTGTTCGGCATGAATCAGGGGATGGTTCAAGCCCTGCACCTCTACATGGCCACCTACTTCTTTGAACTAACCCCTGGTCAGATTACGGTGCTGTTCGCCGGTGCGATCGTGGGTATTGTGCTGGGTAGCCTGTTCAGTAGACCGGTGGCAGCGTTGATCAAGGAAAAGCGCAATCTGTTTATTGCCGGTACCGCCTGGTACGCGGTGTGGACCAGCAGCATCATCATTCTGCGTCTGCTCGATCTGTTGCCAGGAAACGATGCACCCATCGTTGCCGTTCTTTACATAGGCACCGGCTGTATCTCTGCGTTTGGCTTAGGCATCGCGATCCCGATGATCGGTTCGATGATTGCCGACGTAACCGATGAACACCAGCGACGCCACGGTCTGCGCCAGGAAGGCATTTATTACGCGGCAGCCTCATTTGCCGGTAAAGCCGTTGGCGGTGCTGGACCGATACTGGCCGGGTTCATCATCGATCTGTCTGGCATTGTGCCTGGAACGGCACCCGCCGACGTAGCCCCGGGTGTCATCGCCCGGTTCGGATGGGCTGCGGGTCCCAGTGTACTTGCCCTGTCGGCCCTGTCCATCCTGTGCATCTGGTTCTACGGCTTAACCCGTCAGAAACATGCGCAGATCCTGAGCGAAATCCGTTCCCGACCGCAGCCTGAAAGAACAGCCAGCTGATCATCCGAGCTGCGCTATCAAACGAACCTGGGTGGCCTCCTTGTGGGACGGCTTCAAGCCTGCCCATTCGCGAAAACCGAAATCAGGAAGGGACCAGAACGGGTACGGTCTCGCCACCTGGTCATTCGAAAAGGTGAACCCGATCCGGGTCACCAGGTCGAGATATTCATCCGCCGTTTTCTGAACGCCTTCAGGGTGCCGGAATAAAAGCCGCACCGGTAACGAGTGGATGAACGTTCTACAGGACTCCGCCATCAGAAGCAGGCCACCGGGTTTGAGCACCCGATAAAACTCCCGCAACGCGGCAGGCTGATCGTTCAGGTGGTGAACCGTCTGATGGCAGAAAACCACATCGATGGTTTCGCTGGCGATGGTCAACTGCTGCACACTGCCCTGCCGGACTTCCACAGGAACCTTAACCTTACCCGCTTCACTTTGCGCCCTGGGGATCATCTGCGGATCGATATCAATCGCCACGATGCGCGCAGGGTCAAGCAGCGTTTCGATGAATGTAAACCCAGCGCCTTCCCCACATCCTGCATCGAGCACAACGGGTTTTTGCGGTGTTAACCGTGGATGCTTCGCCAGCAGGTCGGCAAGATCACTGGTCGCTTCGTTCAGAACATAACCCGTCCACATGCCGGTCGCCTGGAACCAGTTGCCGAAGCGTGATTCCTTTACCCAGGTCTGCTGGCTAACGAGTGCACCATTCTTGCAGGCCGCATCATTCACTTGATAACCCCATCCTGCACAAGTTGCTGAATCTGCTCATCGCTCATACCCAGTATCTGACCGTACACCAACTGGTTATGCTCCCCCAGTAGCGGTGCCGGCCCGCTCGGTCCACCTGCGTACCCCCGTATTCGAAACTGGTTGCCCGCATAGGGCACCCGGCCCATGTTTGGATGATCCTGGTAATGCTGGAAACGTCGATGAATGTACTGCGGATCTTCCTGCAGCTCTTTGCTGCGCTGCAGTGCACCTGCCGGTATGCCGCGTTCGGTTAACGAATCCATTACATCGTGCGGCGTCTGGTCCCGGGTCCATGCACTGATCTGCGCATCGATCAAGTCGTGTTGTTTTAGACGACCATCCACCGAATCAAGGTCAGGATCGGCAGCCCAGGCCGGGTTTCCCAGCACAGTTTTCAACGCCTGCCACTGGGCATCTGTATCGACGCCAATCGCGCACCATTGATCGACACCCGCACAGGCATAAAGACCTTGCGGTGCTGCATCGCGCTGGCGGTTGCCCATGCGTGATGCGATAGAACCGGTCGCCTGCGCATCAAGTATTTCCGGTGCCAGAAACTGCAGCGCCATTTCGAACTGCGCGGCGTCAATGTGCTGGCCAAGGCCTGTGCGGCGACGATAATCGAGGGCGGCCCCGATCATTGCAGCAATGAAGTGCGGCGCAATCACGTCGGTGTAGGCAAGCCAGGGACCATGCGGAGGCAGATCGGGCCAGCCGGTCAGTTCGTAGAACCCGGCCATGCCGGCTGCGTGGTAGCCGTAGCCGGCAATACTGGCCATAGGACCGTACTGACCGAGCAGACTGGTGCTGACCATGATCAGGTCAGGATTGCGCTTTGCGCAGGAAGCGTAATCAATCCCCAGCCGCGCCGTGGCGCCGGGTGCCCAGTTTTCTACCAGCACATCGGCCCATTCAATCAGCTGTTTCAGGATCTGCAGCGCTTTCGGGTCTTTGAGCTGCAGCTGCACACACATCTTTCCGGCGTTGAACTCACCGTAGAAGTGCGAACAGTTCCAGCCAGCTTCGCCTTTGACCGGACCCAGAAACCGCAAGCCATCAGGCCGCAGTTCAGACTCCACCTTAATCACCGTGGCACCATGATCAGACAGATAGCGCACCGATGCAGGACCAGCAATCACCCAGGTGAGATCCAGCACCTTGAGGCCTTTGAACGGATAGTCTGCATTCGCGACCGGCGCAGGAAGAGCCGGTCGCTTACGCACCCCGGCTGCGACTTCTGCGCGTATCTCAGCTCCATGTTCGTCCAGGCGCGGTGGAGCCAGACGAATGTGCATGGGCGCGTTGTTGAGTTTTGCGAACAACCCGGGCGCGCGGACCTGCTGACCATCCGGCAACACGGCATCGTGCCATGCTTCACGCACATTCAATTGTTCAAACCGGGTCAGATCAGCGACGGTGTTGATCGGGGCAAGGGTGACGTCTGCGGTGAGCCCCATGGCAAAAAGTTCTTCTTTTCCGTGCAGTTTGAAAAACCGCACGAACAGATCACGAACCTGTTCGCGGCTGAAACGCATTTCCTCATTGGCGGCAAGACGAATATCGTAGGTCGACCAGTCTTCTTCGAGCCATGGCCCATCAATAAGCCCGTCTGCCGCCACATGCCCGAGCAAAGCGTTGAGCACAGTACCGATCGGCAGTGCCACCAGGTAACCGTCCGCACATTCGAAGACCGGGTCTACAGCACGGGTGCCCATCTGCACGGTGGAGCCCATCCGGTTGAACTCAAAACCCTGGATCGCATGCGCATCCATGGCGTTCATCATGGTCCAGGTCACCGAGGTCTGCGCAGAGAGATCAACCGACTGAGGTTCGCCGGTCGCCTGCATGCGTGCGTGGGCAATAACTGCAGCGGTCGCCGCCTGGGCACTGGCATGGCGCCACACCTGCGGCACCGACACGCGCACCGGAGGGAGATCCGGCGAGCCCTGCAGACTGGCCTGCCCGCCCATGGCCGAAAGAGTCAGATCGTTGGCAACCCGATCTGCCGCCGGTCCATCGGCCCCATAGGCTGAAATCACCACGTGAACGAGGGTTGGATTAAGGCTCGTCAGCGTCTCGAAATCGAACCCGTGGTCTGCAAGCTGGCCCCTGGTTTCGAGCACGATGTCTGCGCCCTGCACCAGCACCTCGAAACAGCGGCGGTCTTCGGGGGTCAACAGGTCCAGAACGATCGACCGCTTGTTCCGGTTGTAGGCGTAAAACAGCAGACTGCGTTCCGCAGCATCGCCGCTATCGATCAACGGACCCTGGTAACGCGACAGGGAACCACCCGGGGGCTCAATCTTGATCACGTCTGCGCCCAGATCGCCGAGGATCAGACCACCGAGCTCGCCCCGGTAATCGGTTAAATCCAGAATTCTGTAAGGACTGAGAATGATGTACTCCTGCGTTCTGTCGTTCCTTAAGACAGCAAGAGTAACCTCTCTTTCAGACCTTAACGAGGCTCTGGGCCTTTGACTTTTCGATCCCCCGCCTGCGGGCAGGTCTAGATCGCTTTCGAAAAGGCCTGCGCCTGGGTGTTCAAGTAGGCATCGAAGCACATACAGATATTGCGGATCAGGAATCGTCCCCGGGCGGTCACCTCGATAGTGTCATCGCCCATCACAACCAGATCATCTTCAACGCATTCTTTCAGCCGCTCGAGTTCCGCGGCGAAGTACGATCTGAAGTCGATGTGATGGCGCTTTGAAAAAGTATCCATGGACAGCCGGAAACGGGTCATCAGCGTTTCGATCACCTCACGGGTGATGAGATCATCGGTGCTGAGCACCACGCCCCGCTCAACCGGCAGGCGTCCTTGTTCAAGTGCTCTCTGATAGCCCTCAAGCGTTTTGGCATTCTGACTGTAAACCCCATTCACCTGGCTGATCGCACTGACACCGAAACCGATCAGATCGCAGTATCCGTGTGTGGTGTAACCCTGAAAATTGCGCCGCAGAGTGCCATCTTCAAGCGCAACGGCGAGTGGGTCAGATACTTTGGCAAAATGATCCATGCCCACGTAGACATAGCCCGCCTGCGTGAGCCTGGCAATGGTGTCGGCGAGGATACCGAGCTTTTCCTGCGACGCTGGCAGGTCAACCACGTTTATCTGTTTCTGGGTTTTAAACATCTGCGGTAAGTGCGCATAGTTGTAGATCGACAGGCGATCGGGTGCGATGTCGATGATCTTGTTGAGCGTCTCATTGAAGCTCTGGCGGCTCTGCAGAGGCAGGCCATAAATCAGGTCCAGACTCGCAGAACGCATACCCTCGGCACGTGCGGCATCAACCACTGCAACCGTTTCGGCCACGCTCTGAATCCGATTGACTGCCTTTTGAACAGCCGGATCAAAGTCCTGAACACCCAGGCTCACGCGGTTTATGCCCAGGTTCGCAAGGTGTGCAATCCGCGCGGCGTCGACTGTTCGCGGATCTATTTCAACAGAAAAATCCCGTTGATCGTCAGCAGCCAGATCATAGTTGCGGTTCAACGCCGCAAATACCGCTTCAAACTGCTCTTCGCTGAAATAGGTGGGTGTTCCACCACCAAAGTGGAGCTGTTCCACGCGCTGACCGGGTTTCAACCAGCGTGGAATCATGGCGATTTCCTGCAGCAGCTTCTCCAGATAACCCACTGCATGCTTGCGGTTGTTGGTGATGATCTTGTTACAGGCGCAGTAGTAACAAATCGTCGCACTAAAAGGCACGTGCAGGTACAGCGACAGGGGTGCGTTGGAAGGGATGCGCTCGAGGGCCCTGATGTACTGTCCGGCGGAGAAATCTTCGACGAACTCTTTGGCTGTCGGATAAGACGTATATCTTGGCCCGCTTACGTTGTAACGGGCGATCAGATCAATATCGAACCCTTCGAGCGCATTTCTGACTTGCATTAAACTAACCCGTGGCCGCGCAGGAAGCGCAGAGTACCGCTTCGGGCAACGCGGTATGTCGGCCCGCTTCGATTTCACCTTCGCAGTTGGCACACTGGTCGTATACGCCTGCCTCGATGCGGGCGAGGGCCCGATCGACGAGCTTGAGTTTTTCACCAAGGCGCAGATCCAGCTCAATCATGGTTTCTTCGTTTTCAAGTTCAACAGCCTGTTCGGAAAAGTCCGCGGGGAGCGGCTCCTCGCGTTTGCGGGTGTGGCGCGCAAGCAGCGTCTGACGTTCGGTGATGGTTAAACGCAGAGCCTTAAGTTTTGCTTTGCTGTCGTTCATTTCGAACCCTCAAGTGCGTCGTCAAGTTTTTGTGTGTTCTACGGGGGTGATACGGATTGCATGTACATCAACTTCGGTGCCGTGCAGAACACTGTTCGCGGTAGAACCGAGCAGAAACCGTGAACCACGCCGCCCATGTGTGCCAATGACCAGCAGGTCGTAACCCTCATCTGCGATCAGCCGCTTGAGGGTGGTGGAGGTATGGCCAAATGCGACCCGCTGATTTTTCGTCGCGATGCCGTGTGGTTCGCACAGAGCTTCTACCCGTCGCAGAGCCGATCTCTGTGCTTCATCTTCCAGCGCTTTGATCATCGAACCGGTGAAGGTGGGATCAAAGCTGTATTGCACGTACTGAGGTTCAACAACGTGCACTACGCTGCGCACCCCGTCCGGGATAAGTGCTGTGGATCTGGACAGAACCAGATTTGCCTCTTCCTTGCTCAGATCAATGGCAACAAGTGCTTTCTTGTACATAGCTTCATCTGCGAAACGTTTCGGACATCGTTGCTCGACAGTTAAGTACCAGCCTATTCGGATTATCCCGTTAACATATAAGGGATTTCCTCGTCTGGCGTGGTGTCAAGGCCGGTAGGCTCGAGTTTCGACGATTCGTTGTGCAGGAACGGTCAATTCGCGCAGCAGATACTCTTTTAACGCAACCGGATAGTCCTGTTGCGCAAGGGCAGCCTTCATGCAGGCAAGCCACTGATCGCGTTCAACGGCAGTTATGGGCAGATGAGCGTGGGCCTGCGGTATGCTGATTCTGCCGTACTTTTCATTGTACCGACGCGGTCCACCCATCCAGCCACACAAGAAAGCCGTGAGCTTGTCTCTGGAGATTTCGATTTGTTGCGGATGCCATGAACGAATGGTCGCGTAGGCCTGATCGCTGACCATGAGGTCATAGAAGGCGTCTATGAGTTTACGAATGCCCGTTTCACCACCGGCAGCCCGGAAAGTTGCATCACCCTGCCCATAGACATCGCTTGCGGGTTCATTCATGGCCGCGCACTTTCAAAAACCGCTCATGCCGGAACCGCTCGCCAGGCTGCAGGGTTTTAATATCCTGATAGAACGGACCCGCCGGACCGGGCCGCGCTTCGACAACGGCATCGTCACCAAAAAAACGCAGTGTCAGGGTTCTTCTTTGAGGGGTGTGAGCATCCACCGCGCCACCGCCATGCAAAGTGGAAGTATGAAATGCAATCACATCCCCCGGTTCAACGTCGTAAGACACTATGTCCCGGCTCGCTCTGTCTGATTCGATATCCGGCAGCCTTGGCATCACATCTGATGGGTAGATCGGCAGGGTGGCATCATCAACAGCAAATCTTGACGTGTTGTATAGCGGACCAAGGTGCGAACCCCGCACGAATTCAAGGCAGGCTTGTGCCGGAATCGATTCAAACGAAAGCCAGAAGGCGATCAAATGCTGACCGCCCACCGCAAGGTAGGAAGTATCCTGGTGCCAGGGTGTGCGGCCAGCGAGTCCATCAGTTTTGTGAAACACCTGCTCATACATGAACCAGACATCGCGTGCGCCCCATAACGCAGCCGCATAGTCCGACAGCGGTGTGTGTTCGACAACCTGCCGGTAAACGTCAAGTGCGCCGGGGTTGCACAGATCCTGAAAGGCATGCCGGCTTTCAGGAAGCAGACCACTTGCATTCGAGCTCGGATGCTCGCGACTCCATTGCCACGCTGCCTCACACTGCCGCAGATCGTCCTTATCAAGCGCGCTGGGCAGCAGCACCACGCCGTCTTCGTTGAATTGAGCAACATCTTCAGATGTGACGTTCACGCTGCGCTGCATTGTTTATCCTTAAAAATCTATCCTTAGAATCGTAGCCCGACCGTACTCGAAAATGAGTTAATCTGTGACCAGCTATAAAAACCCAGAAAGGACATCAGATGCTGACACGTTACCTCTCACTGCTGGTATTTGCATTCAGCTTTACCACATCAGTACACGCCGCCGATATGGCGTTTGAGCTGCGAACCTACACCACCAACGAAGGCAAACTGCCAGCACTGCAGGCTCGTTTTCGTGATCACACTATGCGTCTCTTCGAAAAACACGGCATGAAAAACATCGGCTACTGGGTGCCAGACGACAAACCTGATACCCTTGTCTACATCGTCGCCCATGCAAGCCGCGAAGCAGCCGCGGCAAGCTGGAGGGCATTTGTGGCGGATCCGGAATGGCGTGAAGTTGCGCGCACCTCACAACTGGATGGGCCAATCCTGGTCAAAGATGGGGTTGTGTCGCAGTTCATGAGCCCAACCGACTACTCACCAATCCGTTAAGCCTGCAGCGTCTGTGATTATCCGAAATCACTGGCGCCATGCCGCTCGACCACCCGCTCCTCTTCAGGCCCCCAGGAGCGGTTGACCCTTCTGCCCCGTTGAACGGCGGGGCGTTCCTCAATCTGCTTCGCCCAGCGCACTACGTGGGTATATGAGGCGACTTCAAGAAACTCTGCTGCGTTGTAGATGTTGTGCAGCACCAGTGCGCCGTACCAGGCGTAGTTGGCCATATCGGCGATGGTGTAATCGTCACCGCACAGATACTGCCGGGTTTCCAGATGAAGATTCAGCACATCAAGCTGACGTTTTACCTCCATGGCATAGCGATCAATACAGTACTTGATCCGGTCCGGAGAATAAGCATAGAAATGGCCAAAGCCGCCACCCAGGTAAGGCGCGCTGCCCATCTGCCAGAAAAGCCACGACATGCACTCAGCGCGCATCGACGGTTCCGTCGGCAGAAATGCCCCGCATTTTTCCGCCAGATAAACCAGGATGGCACCGGATTCAAACACCCTCGTTTCCGGTGTAGTACTGCGATCCAGCAGCGCAGGAATTTTTGAATTCGGGTTGATCGCAACGAACCCGCTGCCAAACTGATCGCCGCTGCCAATGTTGATCAGATAGGCGTCGTACTCTGCATCGGTGTGCCCGAGGGCGAGCAATTCCTCCAACAGGATGGTGACCTTTACCCCATTTGGTGTGGCCAGCGAATACAGCTGCAGTGGATGCTTTCCGACCGGCAGAACTTTTTCATGTGTAGCCCCCGCGACTGGACGATTGATGCTGGCGAATTTGCCACCGTTTTCTGTATCCCACGCCCAGACTTTCTGTGGTACGTAAGGGGTTGCTGATTCGCTCATGTCGGCTCCGTTGATGCAG
>JAQBYL010000101.1 GCA_027622495.1 Pseudomonadota bacterium | reverse complement strand
TCAATGGGTGCGTACTCCCTTGAGCAATGGCACAAACCGCACATGATCCACCACCCGTTCTGAGAAGCCTTCTTCTCCCCGATCGATCACCCGCAGTTCCTGAACCCCACCATCCCCGACAGGCAGAACCATGCGCCCACCGACAGCCAATTGTTCCAACAGAGTCTCGGGCACCGTTCTGGGCGCAGCCGTGACCATGATGCCGTCGAAGGCAGTCGTCCGCGGCCAGCCATCAAACCCGTCGGCATGGCGCATGGTGACGTTTTTGATACTCATGGCACGAAGGCGAGCTTCCGCCCGGCTGATCAACGGTTCAACCCGCTCGATGGTGAAGACGCGCTCGCAAAGCGACGCAAGGATGGCCGTCTGGTAGCCGGAACCGGTACCCAGTTCAAGCACCCGGGCTCTCGGTCGATCCAGCAGCACCTGGGTCATGAGCGCCACCACAAAGGGCTGCGAGATGGTCTGACCGTGGCCGATGGGGAGCGCTGTATCTTCATAAGCCCGATGGGCCAGTGCTTCATCGATGAATATGTGCCTGGGGGTTGATGCGATGGCGTGCAGCACATCTTCGTTCACAATTCCGCGCTCGCGAAGTCTGCCGACCAACCGGTCACGGGTTCGCTGGGACGTCATGCCGATACCGGTCAGGTCAAATCGAGCCATTAACGGGCAGCCCGCACCGAGCAGGTTTCACGCAACAAAGACGTCATGTAACTGCCGGGCACCAGATCGCAGCGGATGATGAGATCGGCTCCGTCACTCTCCCAACTGAGATTGCCCGGTTGCAGTTTGAACGCTCGTCTTGCCTGCGAAACCCCGGCGTATTCAAGATCGTGGCACATCTGAAAATGCGGCTCGAGTGCTTGGCGTTCAATCGCAAGCGCCGCACCCGCGGTTGCGGACCGACCGCGACCCCACAGCGGACCGGTTGACACATCGTTTTCACACACATCGCCGTCGATCGCTTCGGCCCAGTTAGCGGCTGCTATGCGGGCACTCAACACTTCGTTAAACAGAAAACTGCGCAGCGTCGACAGATACAGACCTCTGGTGAACGGCGACAGACGCTTCCTTGTGCCAAGCCAGGCGCTGGCCCGCGCGAGGTTGTCACCACCAAAACGCTGTTCACCAAAATAGTTAGGTGCACCACCGCATGCCACCTGCTTCAACCGCGCAGTCAGTGCCTGAACATCGGAAACGCAGCGCAACCGGATATCGAATTGATTGCACGCATGGCTGCCGCGGCGCAGCTTGCTGCGATGTCGATCAATCTGCAGTGTTTGAGCTTTCTCCAGTGCGGCCGGCGGCTGATCCTCGACCGTATGAATACTGAACCACTGGGTGCACACGCCACGCCGGTCTTTCTGACCGGCAAACCCGATCGCCACACCGCCTACACCGTAGTGCGCTTCCAGCTGCCGGGCGACTGCAGCGGTCGTGATGTCGCGTTTCACTATTCTGAGCATCAGGTGTTCACCCGCCCCGCTCCAGGGTTCCGCAAACACCTCGTTCACAACAAAGTCTTCGGGTTGGGTTTTGAAATCAGCCAGGATCGGCTGAGACCCGGCAGCACCGGCCATCGACCATTCGGGTAAGTTCACAATCGATCATCCGGAACCAGGTAGAAAACTTCGCCTTCCTTGATCATCCCGAGGTCGGTTCTGGCTCTGGCTTCTACCGCTTCAAGGCCATTCTTCAGGGCCATCACCTCGGTCCTCAGAAGTCGGTTCCGCTGTTGGGTCATGTCCACACGGATCCTGTGCTGCTCCAGCTGCTGCTCCAGCCGTTGACCGGTGAAGATACCAACGTCTGACAACCACAGTTTGTACTGCAGGCACACCAGTATGGTGAAGAGCAGCACAACGCCGGTTTTCATCAGGGGCGGACCAGCTCAGCACGGCCGAGATAAGCCGCATCGCTACCCAGCATTTCTTCAATGCGAAGCAGCTGGTTGTACTTTGCCACCCGATCAGACCGGCAGAGGCTGCCGGTTTTGATCTGACCAGCGCCGGTTCCAACCGCAAGATCGGCAATCGTCGTGTCTTCGGTTTCGCCAGATCGGTGAGATATCACGGTTGTGTAGCCAGCATCGTGCGCCATGGCGATGGCATCCAACGTCTCCGACAGCGTGCCGATCTGATTCAGTTTGATCAGAATCGAGTTGGCAATGCCTTTTTCGATACCGTCCGACAGGATGCTGGTGTTGGTCACAAACAAGTCGTCACCAACAAGCTGGATCTTTTTGCCGAGTCTGTCGGTGAGAAGACGCCAGCCGTCCCAGTCATTTTCGTCCAGGCCATCCTCGATCGACATGATCGGATAGGTGCCCACAAGATTGGCCAGATAGTCGACGAATTCCGCGCTGGTGAACACACTGCCTTCGCCAGTCAAGCGGTACGCACCGTCGCGATAAAATTCAGATGCCGCACAATCTAGCGCCAGACCAACGTCCTTGCCCAGTTCATAGCCTGCGCGCGCAACCCCAAGATCGATCAACTCAAGCGCCTGTGCATTGGATTCAAGGTTTGGTGCAAAACCACCCTCATCACCCACGGTAGTTGACAGCCCACGCTCCTTGAGCACCGCCTTCAGACCATGAAATATTTCAACACCACAGCGCAGAGCTTCAGAAAAGCTCAACATCGATATGGGCTGAATCATGAATTCCTGTATGTCGACATTGTTGTCGGCATGTTCGCCGCCATTGAGAATATTCATCATCGGCACTGGCATGCGCATCTGGGTCATGCCCATCAACGCGGCGATATGCTGATACAGAGGCTGGCCAGCACCCTGTGCGGCAGCCTTGGCCGCTGCCAGCGAAACCGCGAGCGTGGTGTTGGCGCCGAGGTTAGATTTGTTGTCGCTGCCGTCGAGATCGCACAATCTGGCATCGAGCTTGCGCTGGTCTTCTGCTTCGAGATCATGCACCGCTTCGTTGATCGATCCGTTGATCAGATCAACCCCGCGTCTGACCCCTTTGCCAAGGTATCTGTTCGGTTCTTCATCTCGCAGCTCAAGCGCTTCGCGTGATCCGGTAGACGCACCCGAGGGCACCGCCGCTCTGCCCATGAAACCATCTACGGTGATCACGTCCGCTTCGATGGTCGGGTTGCCACGGGAATCGAGTATCTCTCGCGCTTTGACGACAGCAATCTTGCTCATGGGCTAAGGTCTCTCAACGTCAGGTAATCAGATTCAGGTGTTCTGCGCGCCTTTGAGCATGGGCTCCCGATTGGCCAGTTCAAGGGCAGCAGTGACAAAACCAATAAACAGCGGATGGCCATTGCGGGGTGACGATGTGAACTCCGGATGAAACTGCGAAGCAATGAACCAGGGATGATCCGGCAGTTCAATCATCTCGACCAGCTCACCATCTTCAGATCGACCTGCCACCATCATTCCGGCCTTTTCCATATCAGGGACGTACAGATTGTTCACCTCGTAGCGATGGCGGTGTCGTTCGCGCACCACGCCCTTCTGGTAAGTCCGCTCAACCCGACTGCCCTGATTGAGCACACAGACCTGTTCGCCCAGACGCATGGTGCCCCCCAGATCGTCGTTGCCGGAGCGGTGTATGATCTGGCCCGATTCGTCGCGCCATTCGGTAATCATTGCGATCACCGGCGTATCGGTCGACACGTCGATCTCGGTGGTATTGGCATTGCTCAAGCCGAGCACATGTCGGGAATAGTCGACCACGGCTGCGTGCAGACCGTAGCAGATCCCCAGATAAGGAACCTCATTCTCACGGGCGTAGCGCGCTGCAATGATTTTGCCTTCGAACCCTCGCGAGCCGAACCCGCCGGGCACCAGGATCGCGCTTACGTCTGCCAGCGCATCGGTGCCGAATTTTTCCAGATCTTCGGCATCGAGATATTTGATGTCTACGCTGGTCCGGGTTTTGATACCGGCGTGGGTAATCGCTTCGATCAGGGATTTGTAGGCATCGCGCAAATCCAGATATTTACCGACGATGGCGATCGATACACTCTGTTCGGGATTCATCTGCGCATTCACAACGTCGCGCCACTCACACAGATCAGCCGGTGGGCAATCTTCGAGCCCGAACTTTTCTACAACAAACTCATCAACGCCCTGGTCGTGCAGCATCTGTGGAACGCTGTAGATGGTCCGGGCGTCGTAGATCGACAGAACAGCCCGCTCTTCTACGCTCGTGAACAGTGAGATTTTACCGATCGCCGAGCTCGAAAGTTCTGCCTCGGAGCGGCAAACCAGAATGTCCGGCTGCAGCCCGATGGATCGCAGTTCCTTAACCGAGTGCTGGGTTGGCTTGGTTTTGATCTCACCTGCTTTGGCCAGATAAGGCACATAGGTGAGGTGAATGAACAATGTGCGTTGCGAGCCAACTTCAAGACGCAGCTGCCGGGCGGCTTCGAGGAACGGTTGTGATTCGATGTCGCCCACGGTGCCACCGATCTCTACGATCACCACGTCAAACCCTTCGCCGACCAACCTGATCCGCCGTTTGATTTCATCAGTGATGTGCGGTATCACCTGAACCGTGGCACCCAGATAATCACCGCGCCGCTCACGCCTGATCACCTCGGCATACACGCTGCCGGTGGTGAAATTGTTGGCCTTCCTCATCTGAATGTGTGAAAAACGTTCGTAGTAGCCAAGATCCAGATCGGTCTCGGCCCCGTCTGCAGTCACGAAGACTTCGCCGTGCTGAAACGGACTCATGGTGCCCGGATCAACGTTGATATACGGATCCATCTTCAGAACGTTTACTTTGAGGCTGCGCGCTTCAAGCACGGCAGCAAGAGACGCGGTAATAATGCCTTTGCCAAGAGAGGACACCACACCGCCGGTGACGAATATATATCGGGTCATTTACACCATCTTGTCAGCGTAATCGGCATGTGGAAACACATACGCAAGATGGGATTGCACGATAGCAAAAGGCCCTGCCCTCCACAATCAAACATCTCGCGATGAGGCATAAAAGTCTGTGAGACGTCACGGTAGCTCATCTGCCTGATCATGGGTACTCAAACCTTGCACATCAGGGCGAACCCGCGTCGAAACGCCATTGTGCAACCCAGCCGGGACCGGTGCGCTGGTGATGTGCAAGGCCTGGGATGGCAATCAACACCCCGTCACTGAACAGCAACGGGTAATGGGGCCGGAGCCACGGCGGTATGCCCCCTTCGGAAAGCACCCTTGCGGCGGTTTTGCTTCCGCCAGACAGAACAATCCGTGCCTTGAGCTGATCGAAACAGATCTCGAGTGATTTGTTCAACGCAAAACCGCCACTTGCCACCGCGCTGATCTTCAGGCTGCCATGCGGTAGCGCGAGTGCTGCTGGTGGCTCGCAGGAGTAGTGTGCCGCGTGGCCGGGAATCTCGCGAACGTAGTAGATCCGTTCGCGATAGCGCTTGAGGGATCCATTGTGCAGCTTGAGATTCGGTTGGCGATCGGTTCCACTCGCCACCTGCTGCAGGTAGTCGATCAACGCGCGATCTGTGACCTGGAACTCTCCGAGCTTTCGTAACCACAAACGCAGATCCACACTGGCCTGAACCGGCGGAACATCGCGCAGCTCATCGATCCCGATCGACTCACCGTGCCCGCGAGCTGCCAGATTCTCCAACGCCTCGCTGTAGCTGGCGACCCGGTCCAGACGCTGATCGACATCAGGCCAGCGTTGGCGAATGATCGGCAGCACCTGATTGCGCAGAAAGTTGCGATCGAGCCCGTCGCTTTCGTTGCTCGGGTCACTGAGCCAGGCAATACCCTCCTGTTTCAGCGCTGATCGCAGATGGTCGCCTTGAATCTTAAGGAACGGGCGAGAGACTACCGCGCCGGACCGCAGACGTCGGACCTGCGCCATGGGCACCAGACCCCTGCCCTGAAACAGCCGCAGCAGCAACGTTTCGCTCTGGTCGTTGCGGTGATGCGCAAGCAGCAGTATCTCACCAGGGCCAACCAGATCATCAAACACCTGATAACGGGCGGCGCGCGCAGCGCCTTCAACGTTGCCCACCGACACGGACACCGCACGGGTTTCGATGGGAATCCGCCGCGATGTAGCGAACTCCACGCAGTGCCGCACCCAATCTGCCGAAGCCGATTGAAGCTGATGATCCACATGAATTGCGCAGACCCGGTCCGGAAAGGCGGCCTGGCAGGCCAGGAGCAGCGCTGTTGAATCAGCCCCGCCACTGAAGCCCACCCAGATCCGGCCTTCAGGCTCGAGATCCCCGACCGATGAGACCGCCGTGTTCACAGCGTCCACAAGAACCTGGTCAGGCATATTTCAGCGAGACACGATCCTGGCCGAATTCCTCTGCAAGACGAAGCAGCAATTCATCGCTCACCTGAACCCGCCAGTGCGGTCCGAGATAGATGCAACCAACGGCTTCGGCGGTGGAATAGTCAACGCCGACCAGACAACCCGCCCCATGTACACGATAGGGCGTTAACAGACGCTGCAGACGACCCGGCAGGTCGGCTGGCACACTGCGGTCGCAGAAGTTGATACGCACCCCCTTTGAGAAGCGCTGCCGCGCCTCCACCATGGTGTAAACACGCTCAGCCCGCAGCTTGACGGTTCCACTGAACTCGTCATTCGATGTTTCTCCTTCGACCACGATGACCGAATCCTTAACGAGCTTGCGCCCTTCCTGGGCATAGACGTCAGAAAACATCGATACCTCCATACGGCCTGAGCGATCATCCAGGGTAACAATCCCCATATCGCCCCTCCGCGATCGAACCACACGGGCTGAAACCACCAGACCAGCAAACACCTGGCTGGATTTCTGCGGTCTCGCATCACTGATCCGGCAACTGCCAAAGTGAGCGATCTCATCGAGATAGGCTTCGATCGGATGTCCGGTCAGGTAAAGCCCCAGCGTGTCCTTTTCTCCTTCGAGCCGTTCTTTCTCAGATAACGCGACAAACGGCTGATGCGGGACCGGTGCCAGGGGCTCCGCTGCCACATCACCAAACATGTCGGTGATGCCGATCTCCTGATCACGCGCCGATTGCAGCGCCCCTTGCATCGCAGAAGGCATCTGCGCGAGCAGTCGAGCCCGCACCACACCCAGGTCATCGGCCCCGGAACCCGCCAGTTCATCCATAGCCCCCGACCGGATCAGTGCATCCACCACCCGCTTGTTGATCTTTTTTGGTTCCAGGCGCGCGCAGAAATCGGTGAGATCGCGAAACGCACCGCCCAGTTCACGGGCTTCAATGATCGCGCTGACCGGACCTTCGCCCACCCCACGAACTGCGCCGAGGCCATACACGACGGCATTTTCACGGGCACTGAAACGAAACGCACTGACATTCACACTGGGTGGCAGCAGGTGCAGATTCATGCGTCGGACTTCATCGACCAGGGTGACTACCTTGTCGATGTTCTGCATGTCTGCCGACAGGGTCGCAGCCATGAACTGAGCTGGATAATGGCACTTCAGGTACGCCGTCTGCAGCGAGACCATCGCATAAGTGGCGGAATGCGACTTGTTGAATGCATAGCCCGCAAACTTCTCCATGAGGTCGAAGATCTCGTTCGCCAGTTTTTCATTTACATTGTTAACTTGCGTCCCTTCGAGAAACTGTTGGCGAACCTTGGCCATTTCTTCAGGTTTTTTCTTGCCCATCGCCCGACGCAGCAGATCAGCCTGACCCAGGCTGAACCCGGCCAGCACCTGGGCGATCTGCATGACCTGCTCCTGGTAAAGCACCACGCCGTAGGTTCCATTCAGCACCGGTTCCAGGGATGGGTGTGGGTACTCCACTTTCGCCAGGCGCTGTTTGCGATTGATGTAGTCGGTGTCTGCACCGGACTGCAGAGGACCCGGCCGGAACAGTGCGACCAGGGCAACGATGTCGTTGAAATTGTCGGGTTTCAGCCGTCGAATCAGATCTTTCATGCCACGGGATTCGAGCTGAAATACGCCGGTGGTGTCACCGGCTTTGAGGAGCTCGAATGTCTCCGGGTCATCCATGGGCAGTCGTTCGGTGACAAGTGGTGTGGCGCCCTCACGCAGCGTTGCGTTGACATCCCGCACCGCCCAGTCGATGACCGTCAACGTCTTCAAACCGAGGAAGTCGAACTTCACCAGACCCACCTGTTCGACATCGTCTTTGTCGAACTGGGAGACAAGGCCTGAGCTCATCTCATCAACATAAAGTGGAACAAACTCTGTCAGTGCACTGGGTGCGATGACCACACCACCAGCATGTCGACCCACGTTGCGGACAATGCCTTCCAGCTGGTAGGCCATCTCCATGATCTCGCCGACTTCTTCGTTTTCCTCAATGAAAGCTCGAAGTTCGCTGACCTGCTCTACGGCTTTAGCCAGGGTCATACCGGGTTCGCCCGGGATCAGTTTCGATAACCGATCGGCAAGGCCGTAGGGCTTACCCTGCACCCGTGCGACGTCGCGCACGACAGCCTTTGCAGCCATGGTGCCAAAGGTAATGATCTGGCTCACTGAATCTACACCGTAGCGTTCGCTCACATGCTGGATCACGGCGTCACGACCCTCCATGCAGAAGTCCACGTCAAAGTCCGGCATGGATACCCGTTCCGGATTGAGAAAGCGCTCAAAAAGCAGATCGTGGTAGATCGGATCAAGATCGGTGATCCCCAGGCTGTAGGCGACCAGCGAACCGGCACCCGACCCACGACCGGGCCCAACCGGGATCTGACTCTGTTTAGCCCAGGCAATAAACTCCATCACAATCAGGAAATAACCGGGAAAACCCATTTGATTGATGATGTTGAGCTCATACGCAAGCCGCTCGTCATAGACACTCCGATCGATCTCATACTCATCAAAGGCGGTGAGTTGATCGATGCGTGCCTGCAGGCCATCGCGGGCTTCGCGCTGCAGATAGCCCTCCAGCGTTTCCCCGGTCGGGATCGGATAGTTCGGCAGAAAGTACTGGCCCAGCCCGATCGTTGCACTGCAGCGCATTGCGATGGCCAGTGTGTTGTCGAGTGCTTCGGGCAGATCGGCAAACAGATCGCGCATCTGTGCCGGTGATTTCAGGTACTGCTGATCGCTATAGCGGCGCTCGCGACGCGGATCATCAAGCACACGACTTTCGTGTATGCAGACCCGGCTTTCGTGCGCTTCAAAGTCCTCTGGCCGGAGAAAACACACCTCGTTGGTCGCAACCAGTGGGACATGTGCATCCACCGCCAGAGCGAGGGCTGCGCGCAGATGGCGCTCATCGGCTGGTCGCCCGGTTCGTTGGACCTCCAGGTAAAACCGATCCCCGAACACCGTGAGCCAGCGATCCAGAACCGCAACCGCACCCACGACATCTGATCTGGCCAGACGCTGACCGATCTCTCCATCAGCGTGACCGCCAAGACACAAGAGCCCTTCATTATGGGCAAAAATATCTGCCTCACTCACTCTGCTGCGTTCGCCGTGCCCGATGTAGGCATTGGAGACGAGCTCAATCAGATGCCGGTATCCAACGTTGTTCATGGCGAGCAAAGTAAGTCGTGCATCCCCTTGCGCGGTTGCATATTGCAGATCGACGCCGATGATCGGCTTGACCCCTTCTGAAAGACACTTGGAATAGAACTTCACCAGTGCAAACAGGTTGGCCCGATCGGTGAGCGCGACTGCCGGCATGCCCTGCTCGCGTACCCGACCTACAAGACCCGGCACTTTGACCAGACCATCGGCAAGCGAGAATTCGCTGTGCACCCGCAGATGAACAAATCCCTCACTCATGTCGCCGCGACCCCGAGTGTAGTGCGTGACGCAAACAGTGAGCCTGGCGGGCATGACCATCCGCCTCACGCACGGGGGCGAATGAGCGACGGTGGATGGGCGATGGGCCGTGTTTTTTCAGTGCCGCAAGATGTGCACGTGTCGCGTAGCCTTTGTGCTCAGCAAAACCGTATTGCGGATAGAGTTCTGCCAGAACCTTCATCTGCCGGTCACGTTCGGTCTTGGCAAGAATTGCACCCGCGCTGATGGCATCAATTCGATCATCACCTTTTACCAGCGCAATGGCCGGACAGGTGAGTGGTGGCAGCAGGTTCCCGTCCACTAACACCAGATCCGGTGGCAACGAAAGATTGCCGATCGCCCGGCGCATGGCCAGGTGGCTGGCGCGCAGAATGTTGAATTCATCAATTTCTTCGACACTGGCCTGACCAACACCCACTGCAAGCGCCCTGTGCCTGATTTCCAGCGCCAGGGTATTGCGTTGAGCTTCGGTCAGTTTTTTAGAATCACGAAGACCTGTGATAGATCGGGTCTGGCAGAGAATCACCGCACCGGCGACAACGGGCCCGGCCAGCGGTCCTCGCCCGGCCTCATCAACACCGGCAATCAAGCAGCATGCCATAGCGTCAAACAGCCCCATTTGCCTCCAGCAGAAGTTGATTAACAGCATCTGCCGCACGTTCGTTGGCATCGCAACGAAGTGCCTGATGCAGGTCTTCAAACACGTTCAAGTATTCGGCTTCAGCGCCCGCTTTGTCCAGTTCGGCGAGCAGATTTTCCGCAAGCGCCGGCGGTGTTGCATCAAACTGCAGCAGTTCGGGTACTAAACGCCGGCCTGCGAGGATGTTCGGCAGCGCGATGAATTCGCTTCGCAACAGCCTGCGCGCTACCTGATAACTCAGATAACCGAGCCGATAACTCACTACCATCGGCCGCCGCAGTAACATGGTCTCCAACGTGCTGGTCCCAGATTTCACCAGTGCGGCATCGCAGGCTGTGAGACCCACACGGGCATCACCGTGGTAACACATGGCGCGTAAATCCGGATTTGCGTCGAGCTTAGCCTTCACCTTGTTGTGGATCGACTCATGCAGGCACGGAAATACGAAACCTGCCTTAGGTCGCAGCGACTGAATGATGGTTGCGGCTTTGATGAAATCATCGAGCATCAGATCAACTTCTGATGCCCTGCTGCCAGGCAGAATTGCGAACAGCGGGCCCTCAATCACTATTCCCAGTTCCTCGCGTGCAGCCATTCGATGTTCTGGACTGCCAGCGTCGAGAGCGATGGCATCAGCCATGGGGTGACCCACGTAGGCGACTTTTATCGACGTGTGATCATAAAAGTGCGCTTCAAAAGGAAACAGAGCGAGCAGCAGGTCCGCCGATCGCCCGATCGACCTGGCGCGTCCACGGCGCCATGCATAGACAGACGGCGACACATAGTGAACGGTTCTGATGCCTCTTTTCTTCAACATTCTTTCTAAAATCAGATTGAATACATTGAAGTCAACGCCAATAAAAACGTCAGGTGGGTTGGTCTCAAACTCTTTGACCAGACCAAACAGAAGTCTGATCAGTGCGGGAAGCTTCTTGATCGGATCTTTGAAACCATTCACCGACAATTGATCAATGGAGGCGAGTGGCCGCAGACCTGCGTCAAGCATCCGCTGCCCGCCGATACCGGTGAA
>JAQBYL010000100.1 GCA_027622495.1 Pseudomonadota bacterium | reverse complement strand
GAACGGTGATTGATGGCTCCGGTGGTGCGCGCTATCGGGCCGATGTGGCATTGAAGGACGGCAAGATCGCCCGGATTGGCCGACTCAAAGACACCGCCACCCAGGTGATCGATGCCGAAGGGCATATCGTCAGCCCCGGTTTCGTCGATGGCCATACGCACATGGATGCCCAGGTATTCTGGGATCCCATCGGCTCCTGCTCCTGCTATCACGGCGTGACCAGTGTGGTGATGGGGAACTGCGGTTTCACCCTGGCGCCTTGCAAAGCTGAAGACGCCGACTTCGTTTTCCGCAATTTAGAGCGTGCTGAAGACCTTTCGCGCGACGCCATGCTGGCCGGTATCAACTGGAACTGGGAAAGTTTCCCGGAATATCTCGACGCAGTTGATGCCCTTCCTAAGGGGATCAACTACGCAGGCTATCTGGGTCACTCGGCCTTGCGGACCTACGTGATGGGCGAGCGCGCATTCAGCGAAGCAGCGAGCGAAGATGATCTGAAGAAGATGACCCATCTCGCTAAAGAAGCGGTGCAGGCCGGTGCCATCGGTTTCTCTACCTCACGAACGTTCAACCACATCACCGCCGATGATCGGCCGGTTGCAAGCCGGGTGGCACAGTGGGATGAGGTGCGTGCGATCGTCAATGCAGTGGGTGAAACCGGCAAAGGAATCTTCGAGATCGCCGGTGAAGCACCAGGACGCGATCCGCAGCGCATCCGCGAGTACCACGAACGATTGCGGGATCTGGCCGTAGAGTCGGGGGTCACGCAGACCTGGGGCATGTTCAGTGTTCGGGTAGCCCCCGATTTCTGGCGCCCCTACTTCGATCTGCTGGACGAGACCGCCGCCGCTGGCGGGCGCATGATCGCGCAGGTGCATTCGCGTGCACTGAATGTGCTGCTTTCGTTCAAGACCACCACGCCGTTTGACAACTGGGACGTGTGGCGCGATCTGCGGGCACTACCGCTCGATGAGCAGAAGGTGAAGCTGCGCGATCCTTCCCTCAAGGCCAAGCTGATTGAGGTTGCAAGCAAGGATTATAAAGGGCCGCGGATTGTCGGCGCAGAACCACGGCCGCCGAAGTGGGAATGGGTCTACCCTATGCTTGATATGAACTACGACCAGCCCAGCATGGCGGCGATGGCGGCGAGCAGGGGAGTTCATCCGGTTGAACTGATGATCGATCTGGCCGTTGAACATGACTTTGACATCTTCTTCCGGCAGCCCATCGCCAACGAAAATCAGGACGACGTGCTCGAGATGATCAAACACCCGCGCTCGGTGGTGACCTTCTCGGATTCCGGCGCCCATGTCGCGCAGATCATGGACAGCTCACTTCAGACACATCTTTTGAGTCATTGGGTGAGAGACAAGCAGGCACTGACGCTGGAAGAGGCGGTCCGCCAGATCAGCTACAACACCGCAACGCTATGGGGTCTGCATGACCGCGGTCTGCTTCGCGAAGGCATGGCGGGGGACGTGGTCATATTCAATCCGGATACGGTAGGTGCGATGATGCCGGAGGTAGTGCACGATCTGCCCTCAGGTGCGCGGCGTCTGAAGCAGATGGCCCAGGGGATCAGCCACACGATTGTTAACGGCCAGGTGTTGTTGCACAACAATGAGCCGAGCGGAAATCTGCCGGGTCGATTGCTTCGCGCCTGATTCACGCAGAAGTCGTAGAGGACGACCGCGGGTTTGGCTACAATGCCCGCGTTGTTACCCCAGCGCGCCCCTAGCTCAACTGGATAGAGTATCGGGCTTCGAACCCGAGGGTTGCAGGTTCGAGCCCTGCGGGGCGCGCCATTTCTGTTTTTTTTATCTGGATTTTTAGACCCTGACACGGGTTGCCCCGCCAGTTACTTCCGCTCCCAGCCGCCGTTCAGGAGAACCCAGTTGCCCGCCAGGGTCTTCTCGATGGCCTTCTTGCCGGCCAGCGCCTGAACCTGAGCGAGGCTCAGGTTGTTAGACGCGGCAATGCGCTGGTACTCGGCCTTGCGCTTACCGTTAACATCAGCCACCAGGCTGACAACGTCTGCCGGGACGGATGCTTCGACCATGCCAAGATACCCGTCTGCCCGTTCACCGACCAGGCCGTCTTTTTTCATCTGGTCCAGATCTGCTGCAAGCGCAACGCATGTGAGCAGGAACAGCGCCAAGGCGGTTAAAAGTTTTTTCATGCTAAAAAAGTTCACTGTCTTCGAATACGTTGTCGAGATCTTTGTCTACCTTGACCAGTATTTCGTGTTTGATGTTGACGTTCAGATTGATGGTGATGGGTTCGTCGGTGGCAACCCTTATTGTCGGCGTGCAGGCGGTGAGCAGCAGCAATGTCGCAATCAGAACTTTACTCACACTGACTTTTTCCGTCGATTGATCCCTGTGCGCCACGCTACCCCATGTCATGGCCGGCTGCCATTCACTTTTTTGTTCGGTCAGAACCGGCACTGCGCTCGATGCGTCGGGTCAGTTCGTCCGTTACGCGCAGTGATTCGAGCAAGGCTGGCAGGTTTTCACTGATGTTCAGATTGTATTGGATCGACCGGCCTTTCTCGATGGCCGGGTTGTTGCCGAGCAGACGGACTGCAAGAGCCAGGTCGCCGCTGCCGCTATAGTCGATGTCCGCTCGAGTTTTGAGTAACGCAGGTCCTGCAGGGCGACCAGCGCAAAATCCAGACCTGGCTGGCCGGTACCGCCTGCGAGAGCGGGGGAAAGCCGGATAATGCCGCCGGGTGCAGCGGCCATTACTTTGCCACCCTGAACAGAGGCGACGTTGTTCGCAATTCTGACGGGCAGGCTTCCCGTGAGGCGGCCAGACCCGCTGATGTCTTCGCCTTCCAGGGCCAGAACGGCGGCCAGATCGAGATCTTCGAGCGCAAGTTCAAACGAGGCGCTATCGGTGGCCAGGTCATACACGAACGGTGCAACGGATGCCTGACCACCGAGCACCGCCGCCGTGCCGGTAAGGACGTTGACCTGGTTGTGGCTCCAGGCCAGGCGAACAGAGAGGTCAGAAATTGGAAAACCGATGTCGACATGCGCCACCGTCAGGTTAGTTGGATCCAGTGACCAGGTCTGGATGTCGGTGATGTCCGGCATGTTGAAACGAAAGCTGCCGTTCATGCCAGACGCCCGATCCACGTCGTAGTGAGCACGGCCGTTTTGCAGCACGATGGTTGCGTCGCCCGTGATCCTGTTCAGGTCAGGCCAGCCAAAGCTTAAGTCGGCCGCCACCCGGCCACCCTCCAGGTCATAGGGTTCTGCCCACCCGGGTACAAGCCTCTTTACCAGGGGTTTAAGGATGTTAGTCTGGGTGTTTACCCGCAGTTCACCCGCCCTTGTTGCGAGATTGTATAGAGCGTTGAAACTGATATCTTCAAATATGTCGGTTGTGGCCGACCCTTCTACGAGTGCTGTGTTCTCGCTGAAGTGAACGGTCAGTTTTGCTCCGGCGCTGTGTTTCTGTTCTCTGATCTTCGCTACACCGTCGAATTCAAGGTCAGCCTGAAGGTGCTCAGACCAGCGTTCGATTGCGTCGGTCGATAACTGCGCACTCAACTTTCCGTCGGCCTGCAGCTCTTGCCATGTCAGGGTCAGGTTGCTGTCAAAATTGAGCGTGGTTGTTGGTTCCATTGTCAGCGTGAACGAGTGCACTTCAGTGAGAAGGTCAATTTCGTTTTCACTGATCTTGATCTGAACCGCACCCGTGCCTTCAAGCTGACCGGCCTGGACCCGCAATGAATAGTCTTCTGGAAACTGAAGTGAGAAAACCGATGTGTCGATTTTACCGGCGATATTTCCGCTAAGCACGGCATCGATCCGACCGTTATCCGCAACAACGCAAGGCGCCAGCAACGATACATTAAGGTCACTGTCCGCCGAGCGCCACGCCACGTTCAGATCGGTTGCGGTCATTTGCCCATCCTGCCAGATAAGGGGATCAGGCAGCGGCCAGGGTAAGCGGGCCTGATACTCGGCGCTGATATGGCCGTTTCCCGGCGGCAATCCAAGCAGGGCGCGACCAAACTCTAACCCATAGCCTGAAAGCTGCAGACCACCGGACGCATTCAGGTTGTTGTCTGTGATCATCCCCAGGAGAGTCAGGTAGTCGGCATCTGCTTCATTCTGCTCGGTAAATGTCAGGCTGAACGTTGCATCCGGCAAGAGCCTGGCGGCAACATGGAAATGGCTTGCAGCAACCGGTTCGATGCCCTGCAGGTCGAACGAGAGTTCCTCCCTGTTCAGATCCAGTGAGCCGGTGCTGATAAAACCGATTTCTGGAACCTCCAGTCGTAAATGCTGAACCCTTAACCGCTGAAGCGGCGTGACCAGAAAGATCTGCTCAGGCGAGATGCTACTGCCGTTCTCAGTGGTGTTTGATGGCGGCAGAATCGACACAGATAAGTGATCAAGAACCAGTTCAGTTACTTCGCCTGACAGAAGTTCGCCAACGGAGTACTTAAAGAATCCGGCTCCTTCAAGGGTGAGTCGATCTGAACGCAGATGCACGGCGTCGATCGAAAGCCCGTGCCAGCCCGGATAGCCCACGTTCAGACTGACCTGGCTGAACCCGTTCTGTTCGAGCCAGGTCGGGACGACGCGGGCAATCAGCCACGGAAAACTCAGATAGAGAGTCAGGCAAATCATTGAGGTCAGCGTGGCGATCGGCAGACCCAGTCGGAGTGTCAGTCTGCGCCCGCGCGATCCTCGCTTGTGATCCAGCACTTGTGATCCAACGAACGACGAGTTGTTCAGGCCGCCAAGCCTAGGGCTGTTTGGAGCCGATAGCCAACTCAGGTCTCAGGTTCGCGCATGGCGGCATAAAAACGAGACCGCCGTGCCTCAGTCTTGCTGTACACCTCGTCGTTGGCCACACCCATACCGGATGTGGCTCTCAGTGCCCTCGACCACGTTGGGCCCCACCGGAACAGTGCTATTTCGAGCATAAAAAGAATGGAGTAAAAAGTAGCACCCAGCTTGACGGCTGCGAACCGGCCATCCCAACTCTCGACACTCCCTTCACCCAGGTCGTAGAACACCACCAGAGTGAAAAAGATCGGTAACAGGACAATCCATCTTGCCACCGCCAGAATCGAACGTGACTCGCGAATCGATGCCTCCCGTACAAACAGACTGCTACCCCCGTAGGTCACATAGATGAGCACGACGTAGTTCACGACCCCTGCAAACCCCATGTCTGCATAGATCGCTGTGCCGAAGGCATAGACGATGCCGGCGTAGCACAGCATACGTATCAACATGCCGATGTAAGAAACAGAGGGCACCATTACGGGGATGATCAGGGGGATGAAAAGGAACAGGCCGCTTGCCAGCACCAGCCACTGCAGTTGCATGAGGTAGCCCAGATGGTAGAGGTCAAAGGCGGGCAGGTAGGTTCTGGTTGAAAGCGGCCAGGCAAAAGTGATCGCTACAACCAGTGAGGTCAGCAGCACCGCATAGCGGTCAATAGAATGGTAACGCAAGCTATTCACGGATCTAATGATCCCGGTTCAAAGCCCGGGAAACTGTGCTTTTCGTCACTGCGTATGGGCTGTGCAGTTGTGGACGGCACTCGTATTAGAGGTCGACATTCCAGGCACTTCCCGTATGATGCGCGGCCCGTATCCCCCACACTCCCTTGAAGGACCTTCAATGAACGGCTCAGATGCGATGAGTTTCAGCGATCTCGGCCTGCCAGAACCGCTATTGCAGGCCTTGAACAAAGTAGGCTACGAAACCCCTACACCGATACAGACCCTGGCGATCCCGCATCTGTTGCAGGGCCTCGATCTACTCGGACACGCCCCCACCGGCACCGGCAAAACCGGCGCGTTCGCTCTGCCGCTGATCGCCCGCATAGACACAAGGCAGCCCGGCGTACAGGTCATGACCCTGGCCCCCACGCGTGAACTTGCCATTCAGGTTGCCGAGGCGTTCGCAAGTTACGCGTCCATGGTGCCGAACTTTCATGTCCTGCCCATCTACGGTGGCCAGGCCTACACCGGCCAGCTCAGGCAGTTGAAAAGGGGCGTGCAGGTCGTGGTGGGGACGCCCGGCCGGATCATGGATCACATGCGCAAAGGCACACTCAAGCTGGACCAGTTGAAAGCGCTGGTTCTGGACGAAGCCGATGAAATGCTGCGCATGGGGTTCATCGAAGAGGTGGAATGGATCCTCGATCAGACCCCGCCTGAGCGGCAGATGGCTCTGTTCTCTGCCACCATGCCAAAAGAAGTCGAACGGATTGCCCGCCGTCATCTGCATGACCCGAAAGAAATTTCCATCCGCACCAAAACCGCAACCGCCGAAACGATCCGGCAGCGCTATTGGCTGGTGAGTGGCCTGCACAAACTCGATGCGTTGACACGTTTGTTAGAGGTGGAGGAGTGTGACGCCACCCTGGTGTTCGTGCGTACCAAAATTGCCACCACAGAACTCGCGCAACGGCTGGAAGCGCGGGGTTACTCTGCAGCAGCCCTGAATGGGGACATGCCGCAGAAACAGCGCGAAGCAACTATTGCTGGTTTCAAGCAGGGGCGCGTAGACATTCTGGTTGCCACCGATGTGGCGGCCCGCGGGTTGGATGTTGATCGGATCAGCCACGTGATCAACTACGATATACCCTACGATCCGGAAGCCTACATACACCGGATCGGTCGAACCGGTCGGGCCGGGCGCGCCGGTGAAGCGATACTGTTTGTGTCACCTCGTGAACGCCGCATGCTCGCAGCAATCGAGAAGGCCAGCCGCAAGCAGATTGAACCGCTGGATCTGCCAACCACTGAAGTGGTTAACAACAAACGGATTGCGCGTTTTAAACAGACCATTATCGATACCCTGGCGAGAGACGACCTTGGGTTCATGCGTGCAGTGGTCGATCAGTTTCAGCAGGAACACGATACACCCGCACTGGATATCGCAGCAGCTCTGGGTCTGATCCTGACTGAACAGAAACCTCTGCTGGTTAAGGAAGGCAAGGACCGTGTGGTCAAAGATCATCGACCGGTCGAGAGTCGCGAACTCGGCGTTGTTCGCACACCGAGAAAACGAAAACCTGCTGGCACCACAGAAGGGATGGAAGTGTTCCGAATCGAAGTGGGTTCTGATCATGGCGTCGCACCGGCCAACATTGTTGGCGCCATTGCCAACGAAGCGGGGCTTGATTCCGCACACATAGGGCACATCGAGATCAAGTCGGCTTTCAGCCTGGTGGAACTGCCAATGGGCATGCCCCCCGAAGTGTTCAAAGATCTGACAAAGGCCTGGGTGTGTGGTCAACAGTTGCAGATCAGCAAGGACCGCCCGCAACGCACTTCTGCAGGTGTACGCGCTTCAGAAGATCGCAAAGCCCATTCAAAACCGCGCCAGGATGGAAAACGGAAAGACCCGTTGCGCAAAGACAGAAAACCCCAGTCGGGAAATGAACAGTCTGGTAAAGATCAGCCCGGCAAAGATCAGCACGGCAAAAACGAGCACGGCAAAAACGAGCACGGAAAAGACGGCAACAGAAAGCGCGGAAAAGACAAGCAGACCAAAGACCAACAGGGCAAAGGCAAATCAAAAGGCGCCGGTCGCGACAAAAAACGAGCATGATTCGCGAAAGCCTGAGGCCCGCTTTTACGGTGATTGAGCCTCACCCTTACGTGGTAATCTCGCTTGTTCCCTTGATGTCTGAGAGAAGCTCAGTCAGACACCTACAGACCAGGATATGCAAAACATGACCAGCCCCTTTAATTCAGTCGAGTCTGCTCTCGAAGCGATCGCCAATGGTGAGATGATTGTTGTTGTGGACGATGATGATCGTGAAAACGAGGGCGATCTGATCATGGCGGCCAGCAAAGCAACACCGGAAGCGGTGGCGTTCATGATCCGCCATACCAGCGGAATACTCTGTACCCCCCTGCTTGCCGAGCACGCCCGCAAACTCAATCTGACCCCCATGGTGGCAGACAACGACGCACCGATGAGCACCGCGTTTACTGTATCCATCGACTATCGCCGGGGCTTGACCACCGGGATCTCTGCCGAAGAAAGAGCTGCCACCGCACAGGCGTTGACCAACAGCAACATTGCTGCTGAGGACTTTGTTCGCCCTGGCCACATCTTTCCTCTGGTTGCCCGTCCCGGCGGGGTGCTGGTGCGCTCCGGGCACACCGAAGCAGGCACCGATCTGGCCCGTCTCGCGGGTTGTCCGGCTGTGGGATTGCTGGCAGAACTCGTTAACGACGATGGTACGGTTCAGCGCTTGCCTCAGCTGATCGATTTCGCTCACACACACAAGCTTAAGATCATTTCTATTGCTGACCTGATTGCCTATCGGCAAACCCGTGAACAGTTGGTGGAACGATCACGCGAATTCAACGTGAAGACCATGATTGGCGACGCTCGCGCCTACGCTTACAAGACCAAATTCGAAGATGCAGAACATCTGGCGCTGGTGTTCGGCAATGTGCATGGTGATAAATCGGTTCCGGTACGCATCCATCGCGAAAAACTGATCGACGATGTCTTCGGCCCTCAGACTCAGCATGCACAGAACCTGTTGCAGGTGTCTCTGCGGCGGATCGAGGAACTCGGGGGTGGGGTGCTGATCTATCTGCGGTCAGGCTTCGTCGGTGTACCGCTCGAGCGACTGGAAGATCAGTCGAGAGAAGCCGGTCGGCGGGCTGAATGGCTGGAAATCGGTGTCGGCGCTCAGATCCTGCGCGACATGGGGCTTTCACGCATCCGTCTGATCGCCGGTCGCGAAGTGGACTACGTGGGAGTTGAAGGCTTTGGGCTCAAACTGGAATCCATCGAACTCTTGACCGGCTGATACGGCTGACGGCAGACGCGGCCGACCGGCAGACGCGCTGACCCGTCAGCGCTGATAACGGAACCCGGAAGGCCGCGATCTGGGTCCGACATAGACGATGCGCAGGTCCTGGGTCAGGACCCTGCACTGGCTGCAGCGGACTTTCGGCCGCAGGTCGGTGACCGGAAAGTCACACCCGAAGCGTTCAATCAGCATCTCAAGCGCCATTGGCGACATCCGCTGGCAACTGACGCACACTGCGTAAATCTGAAAGCTTTCTTTGAGGTCTTCGAGCGTCTGCATAACTGTATGTATATACAGGTATGCCAAGCGAAGCAAGTTTCATCGAGAATGAGGTCATGGAGCGAGGAAAAAAGCTGTGAACAAAGCGCTTGCCATCACCATGGGTGATCCCGCCGGCGTCGGCCCTGAAGTGTTGGCAAAGATGTTAGCGGGGCAGCAAAGCGGGTCGCGCCAGCCGCTGCTTCTGATTGGTGCCCGCTGGGCGCTGCAGGCCGGTGCCGTAGCGGCCGGTGTCCGGCTGCCACAGATCAAAGATGTTGATCATCCGGGTGATGCCTCCGAGCCGGGTGTCTATCTGGCCGATCTGCTGCCGCAGAAACCGGCAGATTTCACCTTCGGAAAAGTCGATGCTACCTGCGGTGATCTGGCCGTTCGATCAGTGGAGCAGGCCGCCCGCTGGTGTATTGATGGCCTGGTCACAGGCATGGTGACCTGTCCGATCAACAAAGAGGCGATTCACGCGGCCGGATACGTGAATGATATCGGCCATCAGGAGATCCTGAGCCGTCTCACCGGTGCCGGGTGGACTGCCACCATGCTGATGACCACCGGTCTGAAAGTTGTGCATCTGTCGACCCACAAATCTCTGATCGAAGCTGCACAATACGTTACCCGCGACAATGTTCTGGAAAAGCTGCGTCTTACCGACAGGACGTTGAAGACCTGGGGCCTGAAGAACCCTCGAATTGCCGTGGCGGCACTCAACCCGCACGGTGGCGAAGGCGGCCTGCTCGGCCGCGAAGAAATAGATGAACTGATTCCGGCGGTTGCGGATGCCTGCGCGCTCGGTCTGCGTGTGACCGGTCCACTACCGGCTGATTCGGTATTCAACCGCGCGATTGCCGGTGAATTTGATGTGGTCATGGCGCTGTATCACGATCAGGGACATATCGCGATCAAAGTCCATGATTTTCATGCCAGCACCACCGCAACCATGGGCATCCCGTTCGTCCGCACATCAGTAGACCATGGCACCGCCTTTGACATTGCCGGGCGCGGGATTGCCGATGAACGCGGGTTGATTGCCGCGCTAGACGTTGCCAATGCTCTGATCAGCGCTGAACTTGCACGGCTGTAGGTCGCTGGGGCAAACTGGCCTTCAGTTGTGTAATCTGGGGAGAGGTGGCATGAAAGCTGCGGTTTTTCGTGAAGTAAACAAACCAATGGAAATCGAGGAGGTCAAGCTTTCAAAGCCTGGTCCTCGTGAGGTGCTGGTTCGTACAGCGGCGGCAGGTGTCTGTCACAGTGACATGCATTTCTTCAATGGCACCTATCCCGGCCAGGTGCCCATGGTGCTCGGCCATGAGAGCGCCGGGGTAGTTGAGCAGGTTGGCAGTGATGTTCACTACGTCAAACCGGGCGATCACGTTATTACCTGCCTGTCGGTATTCTGTGGCCATTGCGAATACTGTCTGACCGGACACATGTCATTGTGCCAGGAGCCGGAGACCCGGCGCGCCAAAGAGGCTGAACCACGCCTGAGTCAGAATGCGGTTCCGCTGGGGCAGTTTGCCAACCTCGGATCTTTCGCCGAGTACATGCTGGTTCATGAGCATGCTGTTGCAAAGATCCGTGACGATATGCCGCTGGATCGCGCTGCCCTGATCGGTTGTGGGGTGACCACCGGCGTTGGAGCAGTCATCCATACGGCCGCCGTGGAACCGGGTTCAACGGTCGCCGTGATCGGCTGTGGTGGGATTGGTCTTTCCTGCATCAACGGCGCTGCGATTGCCGGTGCCGGCAGAATCATCGCGGTAGACATGGTGCCATCAAAACTTGAACTGGCGCGTAAATTCGGCGCAACCGATGTGGTCAACGGCAAGAACACCGATGCGGTCAAAGAAGTGATCGAGATGACCGGCGGTGGTGTGCACTACTCGTTTGAAGCGATCGGGTTGAAGGCGACGGCCGAGCAGGCATTCAGAATGCTGAAAAGAGGTGGCACGGCCACTGTCATCGGCATGATACCGCCAGGCCAGATGGTGTCGCTGCACGGTCCGGATTTTCTGTCGGAGAAAAAGATCCAGGGTTCCATGATGGGCTCTAACCGCTTCCGCGTGGATATGCCGCGATTTGTCGACTTCTATCTGCAGGGCAAGCTGCATCTCGACGATATGGTGTCGAGCCGCATACCGCTGTCTGAAATCAACGAAGCCATGGCGGCACTGGAAACCGGTGAAGTGGCGCGCAGCGTCATCATATTCGACTAAAGGAGAGATCCATGCGGTGGTTGTCGTTCGTCCGCGATAATGCGGTGACGTTCGGGTATGTTGTTTCCTCCTCAGATGGCGTGGTTGATGCAGGGGCTCGATCCGAATACGCAGATCTGAAGT